>JAJRRX010000350.1 GCA_024279075.1 Alphaproteobacteria bacterium
AGCCGGAGAACGCGACCCCCATGCTGCCGATGCCCAGCATCGCGCCGAGCAAGGTGGTGCTGAACGCCCACCATGTGAAGCCTTCGGCCACCAATAGCAAGGCGGGGGAATAGACAAACACAAACGGCACAAGTGCTTTTGCGATCCCGAGGCGGAAGGCCGTGTTGCCGGTTTTGAAGGGGTTCGCGCCCGCAATGCCCGCGGCCGCATAGGCCGCAAGCGCCACAGGCGGGGTAATATCCGCCAATACGCCGTAATAAAACACAAAGAAGTGCGCCACCAGCGGCTCTACCGAAAGCTGGGCCAAGGCGGGGGCGGCCACCGCAACCAGAATGATATAGGTCGCTGTGGTCGGAATGCCGGCACCCATGATGATACAGGCAATCGCGATGAGAACCAGCGAGAAAAACAGCGCCCATTGCTCGACTGCAAAATAGGAGAGCGGCCAAATGCTGCTGACGCTTGCGCCAATATCATTGGCGGTTTGCACCACTACATAGCCCAGCCGAAAGCCAACGCCGGTGAGGGTAACCACCCCCACAACAACCCCGACCGTGGCCGCCGCCGCGCCAACGGCGAGCGTGTTTTTGGCACCGGCGGCCAGCGCGTTCCAGAGGTCGCCCAGCGTCAGGCGGTTTACGGGGTTGAGAAAGCCCACCACAACGCTGGCGGTGATGCCGTAAACTGCGGCGTAATCTGGTGTTTTGCCTGTCAGGATCATATACACCAGCACAATCAGCGGGATGATCGAGAGCCAATGCTGGCGCAATACAACCATCGCCTTGGGCAGCTCGTCGGCGGGCATGCCGCGCAGGCCGAGCTTTTTGGCCTCAAGATGGACCATGGTGAAAATGCCGAAATAGTGCAGCAGGGCCGGAAATAGCGCCGCCGCGAGCACATCACGCAGCGGAATTTCGAGATACTCGACCATAATAAAGGCCGCCGCGCCAAGAATGGGCGGCGTGATTTGCCCCCCCGTTGAGGCCGTGGCCTCAACCGCGCCCGCGAAATGCGCGGGGTAGCCAACTTTTTTCATGGCCGGAATCGTCAGCGCGCCGGTTGTTACGGTATTGGCAATCGAGGAGCCAGAGATGGTGCCCATGAAGGCCGAAGAGAAAATCGCCACCTTGGCAGGCCCGCCGGAATAGCGCCCCGCGATCACCATGGCGATGTCAATAAACAGTTGCCCAAGGCCGATGCGCGTGGCCAATACGCCAAACACAATAAACAGGAACACATATTTAGCCATCACGCCAATGGCGATGCCGTAAATGCCCTGATTGGTTAAATACAGGTGGTTAATCAAGCCAAGCCAACTGGTGCCGCCATGCTTGAGCGCGCCGGGCGCATAGGGGCCAAATAGCGCAAACGCAATGAAAACAAGGCCGATAAGCGGCAGTGTCGGGCCAACCGAGCGGCGGGTGGCCTCAAGGGTGAGCAAGAGCAGGGCCGTGCCCATAAACACATCGGTTTGAGACGGATTACCGACGCGCCGCGCCAGTGCTTCGGGGGGCAGCAGCGGCAAATACATCGCCGCGCCAACCGCAAGCAAGGCAAAAATAATGTCGATCATGGGAATGCCGCCAAGGCGATACCATGCCCGTGGGGGCAGGGTCATATCGAGATTGCGGCGGTAGCCAAAGAGCAGAAAAACAAGGCCGAGCACAAAGGACAGGTAAATGCCCCGATGCAGCAGCTCGCGAACCAAGCCAAAACCGGCGGCGTAGTAGTGATACACCGACATCGCCACCAGCAGCGCCGAAATAACCCAAGCCAGCATAGGGCCGGTCGGGCGAAACGCGGTTTCCGGATCATACTTGCGCTCGATTTCTTCGAGCATTGCGGGGTCTGATTTTATAGGAGGTCGATTACTCGATCAAACCCATTTCGCGGTAGAAACGCTCTGCACCGGGGTGCAAAGGCACGCCCACACCGTTCAGGGCTGTTTCCAGCGTGATCGTGCGGCCTTTTGCGTGGCCTACATCCAGCAGCTTGCGGGATTCAGCATTCCACAGGGCTTTTGTGATGTTGTAGATTAGCTCTTCGTCTTGGCTGGCAAAGGTATACCACTGCGCGCCCACAGAGATGGTTGGCGCGCCGGCAACACCCTCATAGGTGCCTTCAGGAATATCGCTCGCAGCAAAGAACCCGTATTCGGAGGTCAGCGCTTCAGCGGTGGCACCGTCGATTGGCACGATCTTCATGTCGGCAGCCGAAGCCAGCTCAACCAAAGAGCCTGTCGGGTAACCGGCAACCACAAAGAAAGCGTCAATCTGGCCATTGCGGAGCGCTTCAGATGCCGCGCCGCCTTTCAGGGCTTCTACGGTGATGCTGTCTTGCGAAACGCCGCCCGCTTCCAGAATCAGGTTCGCATCCACATAGGTGCCGGAGCCTGGCTCATCAAGCGAAACGCGCTTGCCCGCCAGATCAGCAACCGAATTGATGCCGCTATCGGTCAAGGTTACGAGGTGGATATGCTCTTCAAACAAAGCGCCGATGGTGCGCAGGTCTGTTGCAGGCGCGGAGCCTTCCATGGTGCCGGTGCCGGTATAGGCCCAATAAGCCACGTCGGATTGCGCAAAGCCACTGTCGCGCAGGCCAGAAATGATGGCGTTAATATTATCAACCGAGCCGCGTGAAGATACGGCAGAGGCGATCAGCCCGTCTACGCCACAGCTACCGCCTTCGCCACATTCGCGCGATCCGGGTGGCTTGGAGATGGCATTGGCGATGACGCCGCCAACTGGATAATAGGTATAGGCGGTGCCGCCTGTGCCGATGGTGAAAAACGTCAGGTCTTGGGCTGAGGTGGCTCGGGAAAACTGAACAGTTGGGCTAAGTGGATATTCTGCTCAGAATCGGCGATATTGCCGGAAAGAGGAGAATACGATGACGAGACGACCAAGACGCAATCACAGCCCTGCATTTAAGG
>JAJRRX010000351.1 GCA_024279075.1 Alphaproteobacteria bacterium
ATTCAGCACTCGGAAACCTCACACCCATGGAATTTGCAGAGAAGAAAACAATGGACAAACTGGCCGCATAACGCCATCAATTTAACCCCAAGGACTCTACATCAGGCTGGAGGATACTTGGGGCGCAGGTCAGAATCGCCAAAAGAGAAGCCAAAGGTAATCTTCCTGCCACAAGCACCGCATTTGCAGCGCGGCGCGAGCCTAACATCTCCTAGCAAACCATGGGTAGACGCGCCGCCCGCCGAGCCGTAGGCGAGGCGCGGTTCCGGTGCGATAGCACCGGAATAATGGGCGGAGACATCAGAGGCACTATCGCAAATCCTACGCGGAATTCAGGCTTACCGCACCCCAAACCACTTTCGGTAAATCTCATCGTAAGTGCCATTCTCCCGCAGCCGCAGCAGGCTTTGGTTTAATGGCTCTGCCAAATCCGAGCCGGAAGGCAACACAATCCCGTAATTCTCGCGCAGAAACACCGGCCCCGCAAGCGCCGCATCCCCGTCCGAAGTGTTTACATAGTAAGCCAGAATCGGCGCATCAAACACCACCGCTGCCAACGCGCCGCTTTCAAAAGCCTCTAGTAGGCCTGCAAGGTCATCATAGCCCCTATGGTTCACGCCACGCCCATCGAGATAGGTGCTCGCCGTTGAGCCCCGCGTTGTCCCCACCTTTTTGCCATAAAGATCATTCACCGAATTCACCGAGCTTTGGATCTCCGCCACCGTCAAGGTCGCCGTGATTTTGGCCACCACCAATGACACCACAAATAAGGACGACACCACCAGCAGCACCCCAAACAACCGCCCGAATACCGAGCGCGGCACCCGCTCCTCAAACCCGCCATTGACCACAAGGTTCAGCGCCCACCAAAAAGCCGGAAAAGCCGCCTCTTTGGCTGGCTGGTCAAAATACCCTTCACGCCCGCGCTCAAACCGCCACATCAGCATACCACCTGCAAACAGCACGCCAAAGGAAAGCGCAATCGCCAGCAGAATATCCTTTGAAAACAGCGCCGACCAGATAGAGGCCCTTGAGGCATCCCCATGCACCATTATTTGCAATCCGGATTCAAAGATCGGTTGTGAAAAGTCAAAAGCCGCCTCGCGCGCGGCTGTAATCGAGATATTCGCAATCGCTGCATCTGCCTCACCCTGTGCAACCAGATCAAGCATGTCGCCAAACTGTTCTGCGCGCTGAAAGCTGGTTTCCCGCCCCATATCCGCTGCCAAAGCCTGCCAAAGCTCGACGCTAAAGCCGGTTTCCGCACCCTCTTCCAGCATCGAAAACGGCGGGCGGGTTACCGTCGCCACCGTCAGCTCTTGCGCCGAAACAAAGGTTGTAAACAAAGCAAGAAAGCTCGTTAAAAACAGAATTCGCATTTCAAATTGCCCCTAAGGATTCTCGTGGCGTTCGCGCACATAGTTACGGATAACACGCTCCATGACAGCGCTAACTTCGGCATCATTCAAGTTATCCCCGTCAAGCGACCCAACCGAAACACAGGTGGTGCCGTAATAGGGCATCGTGAGCAGCAGCCGCCGACTGCCGCGCACAAAATAAACCGTATCACTCTGATATTGCTCCATAAGCGGCTGCAAAGCCACATGTGCATCTTCACAGCGAAAGCCTCGGCTGTCTGTAAACACAGCCGCCATAACCGCGCGCTCCAGCGCTTCATTTGGCGTCGCAAATTCAGAGTCGCGGCAGTCTTCACCCTGCAACTGGTGTAAAATCGCCAGCGGCACGGGGTCAACGCCGCCAATAGTTAAAAGAGCGTCAGACCTTTGCCCTGCCCTTTCAATTGAAAAAATCACGGATTCCCCAATATTTAAGCGCTCAAAAGTTGAGCTTTCTGTAACAGGCCGTCCGTCAATATCGGAGACAATATCCCCCTCTAGCAGCCCTGCCTCGGCAGCAGGAGAACCCGCGAAAACCCGCGTTAGCAAAAGGCCATCATCTTTGGGTATTGAGCTAATACCTATCCAGGTTTGACGCGATTCCAAAGCATTTATCAGGGCCAGATTATCCAGCCAATTCGGCGAGCCCAGATCGTTTATACTCACATGAATAGGGCATGGGTCTCCAGCTTGTGCCGTGTTGCCAAAACCCCCAAGCATCAAAACTATTACTGCAGAATACTTTAGCATTTGGTTCCCTTCAAAGCCTAGTCAAACTCGACCAACAAGTCCTTGGCATCCACCTGCGCACCCGCCGTCACATGCACAGCCTTCACCGTGCCATCTGCATCGGCATGAATACCCGTTTCCATTTTCATCGCCTCGATGGTCATCAACAGGTCACCCTCTTTCACCTCTTGCCCCGCACTCACGCAAACCGTCGCAATCAGCCCCGGCATCGGCGCGCCAATATGCTTGGCATTCCCCGCCTCGGCCTTTGGCCGCTTGGCGGTCGTGGCCGCCACTTTCCGGTTCGGCACCCGAATATTGCGCGGCTGGCCGTTAAGCTCGAAAAACACCTTGGCGTCCCCATCCTCATTGGTTTCGCCCACCGCTTGCAGGCGGATTTCCAGCGTTTTACCCGGGTCAATTTCCGCCGAAATCTCCTCCCCCGGCTCCATGCCATAAAAGAACGTCTTGGTCGGCAAAGTCCGCACCGGCCCATAGGTCCGGTGCCGCCCCATATAATCAAGGAACACTTTGGGATACATCAGATAGCCGCAGAGGTCCTCATCATCGACCTTGAATCCCTCAAGCTCCTTGGAAACCTCGGCCCGCACCGCCTCGAGGTCCGCCACTGGCAGGTGCAAGCCCGGCCGCTCGGTATTGGGCTTCTCGCCCTTCAGCACCTTGGCCACAAAATCCTCGGGGAACCCATTTGGCGGCTGCCCAAGGTTGCCCCGCATCATGTCTATCACAGAGTCAGGGAAGGCCACATCCACCTCTGGGTCCTCCACCTCGGCGCGGCTAAGCCCTTGAGAAACCATCATCAAAGCCATGTCACCCACAACCTTGCTCGATGGCGTCACCTTCACAATGTCCCCGAACATCTGGTTCACATCCGCATAGGCCTGCGCCACCTCATGCCAGCGTTCTTCCAGCCCGAGGCTCCGCGCCTGTGCCTTCAGGTTGGTAAACTGCCCCCCCGGCATTTCATGCAAATACACCTCCGAAGCCGGCGCCCGCGTGCCACTCTCAAACGCCGTATATTGCGTCCGCACCGCCTCCCAATAGTCAGACGTCTGCCGGATCACGCCAATATCCAGCCCCGTGTCGCGGTCCGTGTTGCGCAGGGCCTCGACAATCGAGCCAAGGCAAGGCTGCGAAGTGCCACCCGAAAACGCATCCATCGCCACATCCACGGCATCCACACCCGCCTCGGACGCCGCCAATATCGTCGCCGCCGCAATGCCGCTGGTGTCATGCGTATGAAAATGGATCGGCAGCCCAACCTCCTCCTTCAACGCCTTCACCAAAGCCGTGGCCGCCGCAGGTTTCAGCAGCCCCGCCATGTCCTTCAGCCCCAGAATATGCGCGCCCGCATCCCGCAGCTCCTTGCCCATCGCCACGTAATATTTCAGGTCATATTTCGCCCGTTCAGGGTTCAAAATATCCCCTGTATAGCAGATCGCACCCTCACACACCTTGCCGCTTTCCACCACCGCATCCATCGCCACGCGCATGTTTTCCACCCAATTCAGGCTGTCAAACACGCGAAACACATCGACGCCGGTATCCGCCGCCTGCGCCACAAACTTCTGCACCACGTTATCAGGGTAGTTCGTATAACCCACGCCATTGGACGCCCGCAAAAGCATCTGGGTCATCACATTGGGCACCCGCGCCCGCAGGTCGCGCAGCCGCTGCCACGGGCATTCCTGCAAAAAGCGATACGCCACGTCAAACGTCGCCCCGCCCCATGCCTCAATGCTGAAAAGCCCCGACAAGTTATGCGCATAGCTCTCGGCTACGTTCAGCATATCCACCGAGCGCATCCGCGTCGCCAGCAAGCTCTGATGCCCATCCCGCATCGTCGTATCCGTAATCAAAAGCTGCTCCTGCGCCAGCATCCAATCCGCCACCGCCTGCGCGCCCTTTTCTTCCAGCATATTTCGCGTTCCGTAGGGTGCGTTCTCTGAACGCACCGCTGGCACAACCGGCATTTTCGCATGCGCAGGCGGCATTGCCCGCCCCTCGGTTTCCGGATGCCCGTTTACGGTAATATCCGCAATATACGTCAAAATCTTCGTCGCGCGGTCACGGCGTTTTTTAAAGTTAAACAGCTCGGGCGTGTTATCAATAAAGGTCGTCGTGTAGGTGTTATCCAAAAATGTCGGATGCTTCAGCAGGTTCTCGACAAAGGCAATATTCGTGCTTACGCCGCGTATCCGAAACTCCCGCAAAGCCCTGTCCATCCGCGCAATCGCAGCCTCGGGGGTCGGGGCCCACGCTGTCACCTTTTCCAACAAGCTGTCATAATACCGCGTGATCACCGCGCCGCTATACGCCGTGCCACCATCAAGCCGAATGCCCATGCCCGTCGCCCCGCGATAGGCGGTAATCCGGCCATAATCCGGAATAAAATTGTTCTGCGGGTCTTCAGTCGTTATCCGGCATTGCAGCGCATGGCCGTTCAGTGTGATTTCGTCTTGCGAGGCCTTCCCTGTCGCCTCCTCAATCGTGCGCCCCTCAGCAATCAAAATCTGCGCCCGCACAATGTCGATGCCCGTCACTTCCTCGGTCACCGTATGTTCCACTTGCACGCGGGGGTTGACCTCGATAAAGAAGAACTCTTCGGTGTCGATGTCCATCAAAAACTCAACCGTGCCTGCGCATTCATAGCCCACATGGGCGCAAATCTTGCGGCCCAAGGCGCAGAGCGTTTCCCGCTGTTCCTGCGACAAATACGGTGCTGGCGCCCGCTCAACAACCTTCTGGTTGCGCCGCTGCACCGAGCAATCCCGCTCCCACAGGTGGTAAATCTGCCCGTGTGAATCCCCCAGTATCTGCACTTCTACATGCCGCGCCCTCTGCACCAGCCGCTCCAGATAGCCCTCGCCATTGCCAAACGCCGCCTCGGCTTCGCGCTTGCCTTCCAGCACCATATCTTCCAGCTCGTCCGGCCCCATAATCCGCCGCATCCCGCGCCCGCCGCCGCCCCAACTGGCTTTCAGCATAAACGGATAGCCCACCTCGTCGGCCATCCGGCGCACCTCACCCATATCATCCGGCAGCACATCCGTCGCAGGCACCACTGGCACCCCCGCCTCGATCGCCACCTTGCGGGCCGAAGCCTTATCGCCCAGCATACGCATCGTCGCCGCTTTAGGCCCGATAAACGTAATGCCCGCATCCACGCAGGCATCTACAAAATCAGGGTTCTCCGAGAGCAGCCCATAGCCGGGGTGAATGGCATCCGCCCCGCAAGCCTTGGCCACGCGGATGATCTCCTCAATGCTCAAATAAGCCGCCACCGGCCCCATGCCCTCACCGATCCGGTAAGCTTCATCAGACTTAAACCGGTGCAGGCTCAGCTTGTCTTCCTCCGCATACACAGCCACCGTGCGCTTGCCCATTTCATTGGCAGCCCGCATGATGCGAATGGCAATTTCGCCGCGATTGGCGATCAGGATTTTCGAGAAGTTTTTCATCACAGAACCTTTGTGTGTTGGGTGACGGGTCAGCCCCTCTTACCCAAGCAAGGTGGATTTTGCAATGCAACATTGCGCCACATTAGCCGCTATAAACGGCAAAAGCCGCGTTTACCGATCCACAAAATCCGCACTGCGCCGCACAAAGCGGTCAATCAGCTGCGCCGCATAATAGCCCTTGCGCGCTTCTGGCCCCGCCTCCCCCCCGTAAGCCTCCAAATACCGCCGCTGGAAATCCAGCGCAATCACCGCCGCCCACGCAATGGAAGGCCTTAACTCCATGCTGTCTATCTGTTTTCGCACAATAATCTCGGGGGAATCCCCCCTATCCAGCAATACCAGAATATCCATATTCGGCGGCACAGCCTCGCCAGCCGCCGCGCTATAAATATAGCTATCCAGCCCGCCCAAATGCCCGCCAGACTCCTCCGCCGCATGGCCATCCCGCTCCCGCGTGGCCAACCGAAAGCCGTCATAAGCACCACTAGCCCTCACATTTTCACCGATCAGCAGCACGTTAAAAGAGTGCGCCGAGGCCCCACCCCCAAACACCAACATAGCAACTGTAATTATGGCTCCAAAACGCATAGCACACTCCTTTTCAAACAAAAGCATAGCGCTTTTTCCCGTTCTGGTCAAAAATTCGGCTTTAAGGGCAGCGCTCCAACCCAATCGGCAAACATTTCGCCGCCATTGCCCGCCCACGCGCTACAGCAGCCTTATTAATACGGGATTCAAAATCAGCCATGTTGTCCACCGCCTCTACATGGCCCGATTCAGCGGCAATAGCCAACCACATGTAAGCAAGCCCATGATCTTGGGTCACCCCGTCCCCATAATAATACACTTGCATAAGAGACATCTGCGCCTGCGGGTGCCCTTGGCGCGCCGCTGCCTGAAACCACCTAACAGCAATACCAAAATCCTGCGCCACCCCTTTGCCCTCGGCAAACATGTTTGCCAAGTTAAACTGCCCCGTAGGAAAGTCGCCCTCAGCCGATAGCGTAAACCAGCGCACAGCCTCAACGTCATCCTCAGCCACCACATCGCCGTTATCATACATAACACCGATGTTGGACTGCGCCCTCGCATCCCCTGCATCCGCCAAGGGCTTCCAGATATCCCACGCCGCCTGCATATCCCCCGCCCGCGCCGCCGCAAGGCCCGCCTCGTTTTCTGGGGCATATTGCGCGGTCGCACTTAGGCCGCTCACGCTCAAAACGGCGATAAATAGAAACTTTAGCATGTCTACGCCCTCATTAAAATACGCCCCTCATATTGGAGTGTTCGCCACTTAAGTCAATCAGAACATTTCCAGAACAACCCCCCTTTTCTATTCCACTAAACTAGTTTAGTTTAAGGCCCATGAATGATTGGGATTACAATGAATCGGACGCCTTTGAGGCCGCCGTGCCGCTTTCGCAGCGGGCGATGCAGGCCCGCCCTGCGCCCTATATGGAGGGGTTAAACCCCGAGCAAAAGCAGGCGGTGGAAAAGCTCGACGGGCCGGTTTTGATGTTAGCAGGTGCTGGCACAGGCAAAACCAAAGCGCTTACGGCCCGCATTGCCCACCTGCTGCACACAGGCCGCGCACGCCCCAACGAGGTGCTGGCGGTGACTTTTACGAATAAGGCCGCGCGGGAGATGAAAGAGCGCGTCGGGCACAATCTCGGCGGCACCGTTGAGGGCGTGCCGTGGCTTGGCACCTTCCACTCCATCTGCGTCAAGCTCCTGCGCCGCCATGCTGAGCTGGTGGGGCTGAAAAGCAGCTTTACCATTCTAGACACCGACGACCAAATCCGCCTGATGAAGCAGCTTATTCGGGCCGATGGCAACATTGACGAAAAGCGCTTCCCGCCGCGCATGTTGGCGGGTATTATTGATGGCTGGAAAAACCGCGCGCTGACGCCTTCCAAAGTGCCGAGCGGAGAGGCAGGGGCCTATGGGCGGCGCGGCATTGAGCTTTACGGGCAATATCAGGCGCGCCTCACCACGCTGAACGCAGTCGATTTCGGCGACCTGCTCTTGCACATGGTTCAAATCTTTCAGGCCTATCCTGATGTGCTGGCGCAATACCAAAGCTGGTTCAAATACATCTTGGTCGACGAGTATCAAGACACTAATATCGCCCAATACCTCTGGCTGCGCCTGCTGGCCTCGACCCACAAAAACATCTGCTGTGTCGGCGATGATGACCAGTCTATCTATGGCTGGCGCGGGGCCGAGGTCGGCAACATCCTGCGCTTTGAAAAGGATTTCCCTGGCGCGCATGTGGTGAGGTTGGAGCAGAATTACCGCTCTACGCCCCACATTCTGGCGGCGGCGGCGGGGGTAATTGACAGCAATGCGAATCGCCTTGGCAAAACCCTGTGGACGGCGGAAAAAGAAGGCGAAAAGCTGCGCCTGATCGGCCATTGGGATGGCGAGGAAGAAGCCCGTTGGATTGGCGAGGAGATTGAAGCCTATCAGCGCGGCACACGGGGGCTGGACCCCGTTTCGCCCAACGATATGGCCATTCTGGTCCGCGCCAGCCACCAGATGCGCGCCTTTGAGGACCGGTTTATGGCCATCGGCATTCCCTACCGCGTTATTGGCGGCCCGCGCTTTTATGAGCGCCTCGAAATTAGGGACGCGATGGCCTATTTCCGCGTGGTTGTTAGCCCTGATGATGGCATGGCCTTTGACCGCATCGTCAACACCCCCAAGCGCGGGCTGGGCGACAAAGCCCTGCAAACCGTGGCCAAAGTGGCGCGGGATAACGGGGTTTCGCCCTTTGAGGGCGCGCGGATCGTGGTGACAGAGAAACTGCTGCCCGCGCGGGCGTGTAATAGCCTGAATGACGTGCTGCAAAACTTTGATCGCTGGCGGGAGGCCCTGCACGGCGGAGCTGACTTTATTCGGCTGGCGGAAACGATTTTGGACGAATCCGGCTATATGGACCGCTGGAAAAACGACAAGAGCATCGAGGCCGAGGGGCGGCTGGAAAACCTGAAAGAGCTGATCGAAGCGCTGGAAAGCTTTGAAAACTTGCAAGGTTTTTTGGAGCATGTGAGCCTTGTGATGGAAAACGCCCAGACCGACAGTGAGGAAAAGGTCAGCATCATGACCCTGCACGCCGCCAAAGGGCTGGAATTCCCCTGCGTATTTTTGCCGGGCTGGGAGGATGGCCTGTTTCCAAGCCAGCGCTCGATGGATGAAAGCGGGTTGAAGGGCGAGGAGGAGGAGCGACGGCTGGCCTATGTGGGCATCACGCGGGCCGAGAAATATTGCACCATATCCTTTGTCGCCAACCGCCAAATGCATGGCCGCTGGCAAAATGCCCTGCCCTCACGCTTTATTGATGAGCTCCCTGAAGCGCATGTAGATGTGCTCACCGCGCCCGGACTTTATGGCGGCAATTACGGCGCGGCAGCCCCCAAAAGCCACCTTGAAACCCGCGTGCAAGGGGCGGATACCTACCGCTCCCCTGGGTGGCAGCGGTTGCAAAGCCAAACCCGGCGCAACCCTGCGCCGCGCACACGGCAAGTTATTGACGAAGCTATTGAGGTTTTTGACCTTGGAGAGCGGGTGTTTCATCAGAAGTTCGGCTATGGGGCTGTCATCGCGGTTGAGGGTGATAAATTAAGCGTTGCCTTTGAGAAGTCAAATACAAAAAGCGTAATGTCGGGCTTTGTGAGCCGTGCTGGTGACCTGCCTTTTTGATCAATATTTACGTCGGTTTTTGGGTCTAGCAAAAATTTTCAGGATAGACCTGTTGCGCGTGTTAAGATTTCATGCCAACATGCCGCCCTAAGTCCCCTGTATTCCAACACAATTCTGAATTCAGGGCGTTTGATAAAATTCCTTTTTGGAGTCCGGTATGCAAAAATTGAAGTTATTTGCTGTTTTGGTATTCGCATTATTTGCTCAGGTCGCAGCGGCGCAGGATGTGCCTAAAATTGCGTTTGTTTACATCTCGCCGGCCGGGGACCCAATTGGCTGGACCCATGAGCACGAACGTGGGCGGCAAGCTGTACAAGATTACTTCGGCGATCAGGTGGAAACAGCGTTTTTTGAAAACACGCCCGAGGGCATGGACGGGCTAGAAACTTTACGCCAAATCGCTAATGACGGTTATGATATGGTGTTCACCACGTCATTTGGCTATATGCAGCCTTCCATTCAGCTGGCATTTGAATTCCCCGACATTACCATCGAGCAAGCCACCGGTTATGTGCGCACTGACAATATGTCGACCTATAACATCCGCTTTTATGAGGGCCGTGTTTCGCAAGGTATCATTGCTGGTCAAATGACCAAAACCAACAAAGTTGGCTATATCGGCGCATTTCCCATTCCGGAAGTTATTCGCGGCATGAACGTGGCCTTTTTGGCAGCACGTTCGGTTAACCCCGATATTGAATTTGAAATCGTGTGGCTAAATTCGTGGTATAACCCCCCCGCCGAAGAGGCCGCAGCGCGGCAGCTTATTGCGAATGGGGCAGATATATTGATGCAGCACACGGATACGGCTGAACCGATGAAAGTGGCTGAGGAGCTAGGTGTTTTTGCCTTTGGGCAATCGTCTGACATGGTGGCTTATGGCCCTGAGGCCCAGCTTTCAGCCTCGGCTGACCAATGGGGGCCTTACTATATTCGGCGCGTGCAGGCCTTTTTGGATGGCACATGGGAAAGCACAGATACTTGGGGCGGACTAGACACTGAAATGCTGGAAATTGCGCCGTTTTCAGACCGGATACCGCTGCGCATTCAAGAACAAGCAGCGGATGCCATTTCACGCATTCGTTCTGGGCGGTTACATCCTTTTACCGGTCCAATTCGCAAGCAAGACGGCACAGGGTGGTTGGCTGCGGGCGAAACGGCATCGGATTCGGATTTGCTTACAATGGGGTTTTTTGTGGAGGGGATTACCGGGATTATCCCGCGCTAATCAACACAAATATTGGGTTTACGACGGAACGAGAGCGATATGAAAAAGTTTAATACATTACTTTCTTGTGGGCTGATTTTGGCGGGTGTTTTATTCGCTTCGATTGCTTCTGCGCAAGAAAACAGTGTCACACTACGATCTATGGATCAAAATTTTGAAGCCACCGGTGAATTGGTGTCCTCGGATGATGAATTCTACGTTCTGCGCACGATTATAGGCGAGATGAATGTGCCTCGTAGCGAGGTGGAATGCATTGGCGACGCTTGCCCCGTTGAAAATAAGGACATAACCTTGAATTCAGGTGATGGCTCGTCATTTTCGGGCGAGTTACTGGGCTATGATGGCACAAATTACATTTTGAAAACGACCATCGGTGTGCTCACTATTCGCGGTGAATTTGTGCAATGTGTTGGGGAGGCTTGCCCCGCCGAAAGCCAAATGGCTGAAGTGGATAACACGGTTATTCTGCGCTCGGGCGATGGCACCTTCTTTGAAGGCCAATTGCAAGAGTTTGACGGCATTAACTATATTCTAAAAACAACCGTCGGCGTGCTGACCATTCGGGGCGAATTTGTGCAATGTGAAGGCGAGGCTTGCCCGGATACCGGCCCTGCTGTGGCGCGCTTTACCATCGCATCGCCGGCCGAGGAAGGTGAAGCTTTTATTGCCGAAGCATTGGCAAGGTTCACCGACGAGAAATCACTTAACTTGACCCGTTCCATCGGTGGAGAAGGCAACACCCAATTTTTGATAGGGGATGACAGCGGCGCCTTGATCGCAGATATTTCCGTGGTTGCGGCCAACGATCGGGCGTCGATAGAGGATCTTTTTTCTAACGAGGCCGCTTTTGCACTCACCCGTGAGGCATTCTCACCCGAAACTGTGGCCGAGGTAACCGGCATGGCTGTGCCGGATATCAACGCTTTTCTTGATTCCCGCCCAATTGCGCTGGATGCGCTGGTTGCCCATATCAACCCTGCAAACAGGGTTTCGTCCATTTCAATCACGCAAATGGGGGATATCCTTTCGGGCCGCATTACCAACTGGGCCGAAATCGGAGGGGATGATTTGCCAATCACAGTTCATGCTATGGACCCTGAAAGCAACCTCGCGCGTGTTGTAGCGCGTGATATCCTTAGCCCACGCGGGCTTCAACTGAACGCAAATGGCATAATCCATACCTCGATTGATGATCTTGGCAAAACCGTCGCGGGTGACATTTCGGCTTTTGCTGTGGCTTACCGTTCGGGCGCCCATAATTCCAAAGTGCCGAGCACGCGAAATGTGTGTAATATGTTCTCCAGCGCTAATAATTTCTCTCTGCAAACGGGGGAATATCCGCTGACGTCAACATGGAATCTTTACACCCTGAAAAACCAGGACATTCCAGAAATCGCCAAGGCATTGGCTGATTACTTGGTGTCTGATCAAGGCCAAGCCGCCGCCGTAACGGTTGGCCTAGTTGGGCTTGCGATTGATCAGCAACCCATGAGCGCACAAGGAGAGCGGTTACTATCTGCTATGCTGGCTGAGGGGTTAAATACGCGAGGCATCACGGCCTACCGTAATTACTTGGCAGAGGTTCCAACCGCGACGCGCCTGTCCACGACGCTGCGGTTTTTAACCGGCTCCTCAACGCTGGATGCCCGCGCCACTGCCGACGTGCGGCGGATTTCTAACCTGATCAGCAGCGGCAAACTTGATCGCGATAACTTGCTGGTTATTGGTTTTAGTGACTCGGTAGGCAATTTTGCTGGCAATGTTAACCTGTCCCGCAACCGCGCTGGCGTTGTTAAGGCCTTATTGTTGCAAGACAATATTGGCCGCCTCCAGTCAGAGGATGTGCTGGCCTTTGGCTTTGGCCCCGTAGCGCCTGTGGGCTGTAACACTTCGATTGAAGGCAAAAGTCTAAATCGCCGGGTGGAAGTCTGGATCCGTGGTGCCAACCAAGAGCGCCTGCGCTAGCATGCGGCTCATCGGCGACCCCTAAAGGGGCCACCTCTTCACCGCAGGCACAAGTGCCATCGCCCTACGGGCCATGGCCTCGGCTACGCCTCGGCGAGCCAAGATCACAGGATTGCTGAAAATAATAGCGCCGCGAGAGGGGAGGACTCTCGCGGCGCCATGTGTTTACCGATAGGTGGGAGGACCCTTCGGTAACTGGAAGCGTTTCGACATCCTGCCGAAACGCTAGTTTGCCAGACAGTGGGAGGAACCGCTGGCAAAACTGGGTTCGACTAGTGGTAAACCGCTTTGCGGGCCACGTCGGAAATCATTGAGCGGTTCAAGCCCAGGTCATGCAATTCACGATCAGAGAGCGCGTTCAGCTCGGTGATGGTTTTGCGAAACATTGCGCGCTGGCGCATGGTTTTCTTAAAGTTCTCAAACGCATAAAGCGCGCGAACGGGGAGTGCTGTCGGAGCACTTACGCGGGGCAGGGATACAAATGCCATTTTCTTTTTCCTTCATTTCATTTTCTGATGTTAGAGATATAGGAATTTGCTGCACTGCAACAACGCATAATTTAGCCCTAGCGCCTTGCGCTTAATGCATAGCTCCACTTGGCCTCGTGTTTATGGCCCCCTCTTTCTCCCTTAGCGAGCATCTACTCTACTAAACTAGTTTAGTAGAGTAGGGTGAAGTTGCGGTTTACCGTTATATTTCTTAATATTAGGCGCAATATCCCTTCGGTAAAGACGGTCGCTTTCCGCTAAAACCACACCCACGCCAAACAATCATGGCGAAATGCAGCGCCAAACATTGCCAATCGCCGCCGCGCTGCCTAAGCTCCCCAAAATGAACCTTTCCGCCCTCACCACCAAACCCTTCCGGCATTACTTGATCGGCAATGCTGTTTTCCTGCACGGGCTTTGGGTACAAAAAATCACCATTGGCTGGATGGCGTGGGAGGCCACCGGCTCCACGGCCTTTCTGGGCTGGCTGGCCTTCCTGAGCTATGCCCCACCCCTGTTCTTCGGGCCATTTTTTGGCGTGGTGGTCGACCGCGTAAATATCCGCAAAGCCGCGATGACCACGCAATCATTGTATGCCTTCTCTGCGCTCGCGCTTCTTGGCATCCACCTTGCGGCGCTAAGCGACCGTTTCAGCCTCACGACAATAGCGCTGTTTATCGGGATGATAAACTCGGCGCAGCACCCGATCCGGATGGCGATCACGCCGCGCCTCGCGCCCACAGGCCAGCTATCCTCAGTGGTGCTGCTGCTCTCGCTCAATTTCAACATCGCGCGGGTGGTCGGGCCTGCGATAGGCGGCGGCATTATTGCGGCTTACGGGCTCTCGGCGGCGCTGTGGTTTACCATTTTCACCTTTATACCGTTTGTATTTATCCTCCGAACACTTTCTCCCCGCCCCAATAAAGCCAAGCCCAAAACCAGCATGAAGGCCGACTTTTCTGAGGGCCTCACCTATGTGATGCGCTCCCGCTTCATCCGCACCGCCACGCTAATCACGGGGCTTTTCTCCCTCGCCGGCCGGGGCGCGCTTGAAATCCTGCCCAGCGTTGCCGATGGTGTATTCAGCCGCGGCGCAGCTGGGCTTGGCACCCTAACGGCGGCGGCAGGTATTGGCGCGCTTTTGGCCGCCACCCTGCAAATCATCTTACGCGGGCCAATCAAAGGACGGATGCCTTGGGTATCCGTGGCTGCAGCCATTACAGGGCCTTTGGCGGCGGCATGGCTCGGCAGCCTTGACCTCTGGGAAATCGTGATTTTTGCCGTCGGCTTCCTTGGCTTTGCCGGCACGCTCGTGGGCGTGGGCATGCAATCCGCTATTCAAATGCAGGTCGAGGACCACCTGCGCGGGCGGGTGATGAGCCTGTGGATTATGGTTGCCATGGGCGGCACCGCCTTTGGCTCTTTACTCGTTGGCGGCATGGCCGATGCCCTTGGCCTCGCGCTTGCCTTGCAAATTATCGGCATTTCCTCCGCTGTGGCCACTATT
The DNA here is from genome assembly GCA_024279075.1 of Alphaproteobacteria bacterium. GTDB lineage: Bacteria > Pseudomonadota > Alphaproteobacteria > Rhodobacterales > Rhodobacteraceae > UBA3077. The sequence continues at coordinate 14,499 of JAJRRX010000351.1, forward strand.
TCCCTATTAATCACCCGACGAATCGGACAAATCCGAGAAAGCCGTTGAAACTCACGCCATTTTGCAGTGAAATGAGCGGCAGAATCGGGGGAACTCGTTTTGACAAAGGCCTTCAGCGCCAATTCGGCGCAAAGACCACAACTGGGAGATAACTATGAAAAAAATTCTATTGGCCTCAACGGCCGCAACCATGCTGGCAACAAATGCTTTTGCAGCTGGCCACGAGATCAACATCGGGGTGATCCTCGGCTTTACCGGCCCTATTGAATCTCTCACACCAGACATGGCGCTTGGTGCCGAGCTGGCGATTGACGAAATTAACGCAGCGGGCACTTTGCTCGGCGGCGGTAAGACCCTGGTATCCTTGCGCGCTGACTCAACCTGTGTTGACAGCTCCGCCGCGCAAGCCGCCGCTGAAGCGCTGGTTTCCAACAGCAATGTTGCCGCTATTATGGGCGCTGACTGTTCAGGCGTCACCGCCGCCATCGCCAATAACGTGGCTGTGCCAAACGGCGTTGTGATGATCTCGCCTTCC
>JAJRRX010000352.1 GCA_024279075.1 Alphaproteobacteria bacterium
AAACTGGCCGTTATTGCCGCGTGGGCGGGCGGCTGAGTTGATTGAGATTCCGGATTTTGAAGCCACAGGCTCGTGCTTTATTTCGCACCACTTCAAAAGCCTTGACTTGCCAGCGGTAAACCGGATTCGCCAAGGCGGCGACCCCGTGCTAAGCTGGACCATACGGTCGGAAGACGAGGAATTTGAGGCCCGTCGACAGGCCGATAACATCACCTTTGAGGGGTTCCTGCCCTGAGCGATACCGCTTATGAAATCAGCTTGGTTAGCGGCATCCATGAGGTGCCTGCCGCTGATTGGAATGCACTGGGCAGCGGTGATCCGTTTACCACCCATCGGTTTTTAAAAGCGCTGGAGGATAGCGGCTCGGTGGGCCGCGGCACCGGCTGGGAGCCGCGCCATATGTTGGCCCATTTGGGCGGCAAACTGGTGGGTGCGATGCCGCTTTACTTGAAATCCCATTCCCAAGGCGAATATATTTTTGATTTTAACTGGGCCGATGCCTATACCCGCGCGGGCGGCGATTATTACCCCAAGCTGCAATCGGCAGTGCCGTTTACCCCCGCTACCGGCCCGCGCCTTTTGGCGCAGGATGATGCCACCCGCAAAGCCTTGCTGCAAGGGGCCGTGCAGATCGCTGATAAGAACGGGATTTCGTCGTTTCACATAACTTTTTGCACCGAAGCCGAGTTTCAACTCGGCGCGGAAATGGGCTTGATGCAACGGTTGAGCACGCAGTTTCATTGGGAGAATGACGGCTATCAAAGCTTTGATGATTTCCTCAAGGCGCTCTCATCCCGCAAGCGCAAAAACATCCGCAAAGAGCGGGCTTCGGCGCAGGGCTTTGGTGGCGAGATTCTGGCATTAACGGGGGATGATATCCAGCCCGAACACTGGGATGCGTTTTGGCAGTTTTACCAAGATACCGGCGCACGCAAATGGGGCACGCCTTATTTAACGCGTGCATTTTTCGATGAGGCGCAGGCGCATTTACGCGATGAGATCTTGCTGGTGCTCGCACGGCGCGATGGGCGTTTTGTTGCCGGGGCGCTGAATTTCATCGGTGGCGATACGCTTTTTGGCCGCTACTGGGGTGCAACAGAACACCACCCGAACCTGCATTTTGAGCTTTGCTATTATCAGGCGATTGAGGCAGCCATTGCGCGTGGTCTGAAAAGGGTTGAGGCCGGTGCGCAGGGCGAGCATAAGCTAGCGCGGGGCTATCTGCCCATGCCGGTTTATTCGCTGCATTGGATACGCGACAAAGGCTTTGCCCATGCCGTGCAGCGCTTTTTGCACGCCGAAGCCGAAGCGGTGCAAGAAGACATAGACGAGCTGACAGAGATCGGCCCGTTTAAGCGCGAAAGCTGAATTTCAGGCACAAAAATGCGGCTTTGCCCGCAAGCGCATAGGTATCAGCGCGGCGCGAGCGCAACGCTGTCAAGCACACCAACGCCAGACGCGCCGCTACTGGCGCACGCGCACGCCCTTGGCTTCCAGCGCTGTGGCTTGTGCGCTATTAGCAGCGGGGCTGTTGCGGATATAAAGCGTGCGCAGTTTCTCCATCTCCATCAAGGACGTTAGATCAGAAACCAAACTATTAGAGGCATCAAGCCAGCTCATTTCAACCGCCCCTGCCAGCATCGAAATATCGCTCACTTGCGTGCCCGCAATGCCAAGGTTGGACAGCTGAGCAGCGCCGCTCAGCGCTGAAATATCACTCACTTGGGTTTTTGCCAGTTGCAAATCGCTCAGGTTTGGCAGCACAGATACTACAAATATATCA
>JAJRRX010000353.1 GCA_024279075.1 Alphaproteobacteria bacterium
AGTTGCATCTGAAAGTGATGGCAGCTCAAAATATGGGCCGCATAGATAGATCGTGCCGGAATCATTTGGATATACAAAAGCATAGGTGCTGCCATCGCAAGAGCCAGAGCCTTGGCGCTCACACACATAGGTAATTTTGCTTGTGCGAATGTGGTTTTTAAGCGCCGAAATGGTTGTCCGGACAAACTTTGCACGCACCGCATCCCACCGCCCAAACCATGTGCGGTAGGCCCCGTTTTGAGCGGTGATCTGCACCGTGGCCGCAGAAAGGGCGTCAAACGCATTAAACCGCGCTTTTTCGATGTCTGATTGTTGTTGGGCTGTGCATTGGCGATAATCAGCAAAGGCGGGCGTGGCAAAGCTTGCGAGCATGGCAAGGATCAGTAGAGGTGCGGTGAGAAACGGTTTAAACATATTTTTCTTTCGATACATAAAGCTGGTGGCGCGAGGCCTCGGCCTTTATAATGGCTATTGCCAGAGTTTAGCAGTGAAAGCCATATGATCAAGTTTAACCTTAAATGTGAGCACGGGCACGGCTTTGATTCGTGGTTTGGCTCCAATACAGATTATGAAAAACTGCAGGCACGTGGGCTGATTTCGTGTGTGATTTGCGGGAGTTGCGCGGTTTCAAAAGCCGTGATGGCCCCGCGCGTAGCCGCTGAAACCTCTGCGCCCAACCTACGCGAAAAACCGCTGGTGGATGATGTTGGGGCAAAATTCCCGGATGAAGCGCGCAAAATCCACTATGGAGAGGCACCAAATCGTCCCATTATGGGGCAGGCCAAAATAGAAGAGGCCCAAGCCTTACTGGAAGAGGGTGTGCCGGTTTTGCCTATGGGCATCAAGCCAAAGCAGGTGAACTAGGCCGTTTTCAGAAAACCTCTTTGCCATAAGCGAAGGGTCGCGCAGGGTGCGCGGCATGTGTTGACAGCGGCAAGTCGGCGTGGTTTTTCAAATAAAATGAGTAATTTGTGAGGGTTCTATGGTTGTGCGCAGTGGTATATTTGGATTGGCACTATTTGTGAGCGCCTGTGGCGGCGGGCAGCCACCGCAGGCCCCCGAAATGGGGCTTCCTGCATGGGATGGCACGCTGATTGTGTGCAACGAAACCGTAAGCTATGCGCCCTCGGCCATTGCGCCCTTGCCGGAATTCGCTGCCGATGAGCGGCTCGGGCTTTGCGCGCGCACGATGCGCTATGTTACGCTCAACCGGCAATATGGTGGCCAAACTAGCTATTTTGGTGTGGCCGCCGCTACCACCGCCAGCCTAGCCGCCACCTACGCGCCCCTCGTGCGCCGCGCTTATAGCGATAGCACATGGGAATTTATGGATAACCTGAGCGGCGACATTGAAGTGCGGGTGAACGCCGCCGCTGAAAATGCCGCCGGAGGGCAGGGCCTGCTCGGGCGGCTTTCCCGCGCGCCGATGGACACGGGGGCCCTTATTCGCGAAGAGCAAAAGGACGTTCAGGCAGCACTTTTGGCCTTTGCCGCCGATGATCCCGACGGTTATGCTACCTTGGCCAAGGAGGTCAACAGCACCTTTAACCCCACCAACCGGCTGCTGATCGCTGCAATTAACCGCAATCCGTTTTATCGGGCGTATGAGGCGGGGCTGGCGCAAGTGCGTGCACGCCACGGTGGCGCAATAGATTTTGCCGATATGGAGCAGCGGATTGAAATTGGTGCGGTGTTGCAAGCGCTCATAGAGGCTATTCCTGCGGGTTAGCACTTGGGCTTGATGCTGCGTGCAAAGGCCTGTATTACACCCGCGAACGCATGTATTTGGAGCCCGCGCTATGGCTTTGCTAGTAATGAAATTTGGCGGCACATCTGTGGCCGACCTCGCGCGCATTCGCAATGCGAGCCTAAAGGTAAAGCGCGAGGTCGAGCGCGGCCACCAAGTGGTGGTTGTGGTGTCGGCGATGTCTGGCGAAACCAACAAGCTGGTGGGCTTGGTCGGGGAGGCCGCGAGCGGGGCTGAGGCCGAAGCGCCGGGCTTTTATGACGCGCGGGAATATGATGCGGTGGTGGCGTCTGGTGAACTTGTTACCTCGGGCCTGATGGCGATTGTTTTGCAGGAAATGGGCATTCAAGCCCGCAGCTGGCAGGGCTGGCAGGTGCCGGTAAACACCACAGACGCCCACGGCGCGGCGCGCATTGAGAGCATTCCGAGTGAGAACTTGGACAGGAAATTCTCTGAGGGTATGGAAGTGGCGGTGATCGCGGGCTTTCAGGGCGTCGGGCCGGATGGCCGCGAGACCACGCTCGGGCGGGGTGGCTCAGATACCACGGCGGTGGCTTTCGCGGCGGCGCTTGAGGCCGAACGTTGTGATATTTATACCGATGTAGACGGGATTTATACCACCGATCCGCGCATAACCAACAAGGCCCGCAAGCTTGAAAAAATCGCCTTTGAGGAAATGCTAGAGCTGGCCTCCTTGGGGGCGAAAGTGCTGCAAACCCGCTCGGTTGAGCTGGCGATGCGCAACAAAGTGCGCCTTCAGGTGCTCAGCAGTTTTAATGACGAACCCGGCACCTTGGTGTGCGACGAGGAGGAAATTATGGAATCCAATGTGGTTACGGGCATTGCCTGCTCGCGTGATGAAGCCAAGCTAACCCTGATTTCGGTAGCGGACCGCCCCGGGGTGGCAGCAGCGATTTTTACGCCCTTGGCCGAGGCTGGCGTGATTGTCGATATGATTGTGCAGAACATGTCGGAAGAAGGCCGTACGGATATGACGTTTTCTTGCCCGATTTCAGATGTTGCCAAGGCTGAAAAGGCGCTGGAAGCGGCCAAGGCGCGGGGTGAGTTTAACTATCGTGAGCTGGATAAAGATACCGATGTGGCCAAGGTTTCTATTGTGGGTGTTGGCATGCGCTCCCACGCGGGCGTGGCGCAGAAAATGTTTAAGAATTTGGCCGATGACGGGGTGAACATTAAGGTGATCACCACCTCCGAAATCAAGGTTTCTGTGCTGGTGGACCGGAAATATATGGAACTCACCGTGCAATCATTGCATGATGCGTTTGACTTGGACCGCGCACCATAAGCGCGGCATGCGCGAGGTGATATGGTTAAAGACAAAGGGATAGGCTCCCAAACGCTGCTGAAAAGGCTACGGGATGCACTGGCAGAAGCCGGCGAGGGGCAAGCACGGCTGGACCGCGTGACCTATTTGATTGCCTGCTCGCTGGAGGCCGAGGTCTGCTCGATTTACCTCAAGCGCGATGAAACCACGCTGGAGCTGTGCGCGACCTATGGCCTGAACTCCGAAGCGGTGCACCAAACACGGCTAAGGGTGGGGCAGGGGCTGGTGGGCCGCGTGGCCGATAAAGCTACACCGCTGAACCGCGCCAATGCCCCTGCCGCGCGCGGCTATCGCTATATGCCCGAAACCGGCGAGGAGGTATTTTCCTCTTTCGTCGGCATTCCGATCCAACGCTTGGGTGAGGTTTTGGGCGTGCTTGTGGTGCAAAGCAAAGATGAGCGCATCTATTCAGAAGACGAGATTTACGGGCTGGAAGTGGTGGCGATGGTCATAGCTGAAATGACCGAGCTTGGGGCTTTCACTGGCCCCGACAAAATGGCGATTGCCGCTCAGCACCAACTGCCGTTTTTCGTGAAGGGCTTGCGGGGCCAAGAGGGCGTGGCCGAGGGGGTGGTGCTGCTGCATGAACCCCATATCGTGATCGCCAATCCGGTGGCGGATGATCCGCTTATTGAAACAGGGCGGTTGCAAGAAGCGCTGGATTTATTGGTTGAGGAAATCGACGCACTGCTGGATAAGGGCGCGGCCATAGGCGAGCACCGCGATGTGATGGTGGCTTATCGCCTGTTCGCGCAGGATAAAGGCTGGCGCAACCGGATGTTTGATTCAGTTGAAAGCGGGCTGGCCGCCGAGGTGGCAGTAGAAAAAGAACAAACCTCCACCCGCATGCGGATGGCGCGGGTGCAGGATGCCTACATTCGTGAGCGATTGCATGACCTTGATGACCTCGCCAACCGCTTGCTGCGGATATTGACAGGGCGGCAGGATGCCTCGGAGCGCGGCATTCCGGAAAATGCGATATTGGTGGCGCGCAATATTGGCCCCGGCGAGCTGTTGGACTACGGCAAAAACCTAAAAGCAGTCGTGCTGGAGGAAGGCTCGGTTGGCTCTCACGCGGCGATTGTCGCGCGCTCGCTTGCCATTCCGCTGGTTATTCATGCGGCGCGCATTACGCGAGAAGCGCTGAACGATGACCCGATACTGGTGGACGGCGAAACGGGGCTGGTGCATTTACGGCCCGATGACACGGTGGCCGCGGCATTTCGCGAAAAAATCGCCATGCAAGCCGAGGCGCAAGAGGCTTATAAGGGCCTGCGCGATAAACCTTCAGAGACCATTGACGGCGTGAATATTGCGCTGCATATGAATGGCGGGCTGATGGTGGACCTGCCAAGCTTGGAGCCTTCGGGGGCGGAAGGCGTGGGGCTTTACCGCACTGAATTGCAGTTTTTACTACGAGCGCGGGTGCCACGGCGCGGTGAACTGGTAAAGCTTTATGGCAAAGTGATGGATGCTGCCGGAGAAAAGCCCGTGGTGTTTCGCACGCTGGATATCGGCTCGGATAAAGCGCTGCCCTATATGAAGCGGCCCGAGGAGCCCAACCCTGCACTGGGCTGGCGCGCTATCCGCATCGGGCTGGACAGGCCGGGTGTGATGCGGATGCAGCTACAAGCGCTTATTCGGGCGGCCAACGGGCGGCGGCTGAATGTGATGTTTCCGTTTATTGCGCAGTTCGAGGAGTTTCGCGAGGCGCGCCAAAGGCTGCTGGACCAGCTGGAAAAAGAAGCCCGCGCGGGGCATATTCTGCCAGCCAATGTGCGTATTGGTGCCATGCTGGAAACCCCGAGCCTTGCCTTTGCGCCGGATCAGTTTTTTGAGCTGGCGGATTTTATCTCGATTGGTGGCAATGACCTTAAGCAGTTTTTCTTTGCGGCGGACCGTGAAAACGAGCTGGTGCGGGCGCGGTATGATACTCTGAATGTCAGTTTTCTCACCTTCATCGCACAAATTTCTGATCGCTGTGACCGGCTCTCAACGCCGCTTTCCTTTTGCGGCGAAGATGCAGGGCGACCAGTGGAGGCGCTCGCCTTTGCCGCCATGGGCCTGCGCATGCTTTCCATGCGGCCAGCTTCTGTTGGGCCCGTTAAGCGGCTGCTGCGCGCGGTTGATTTAAGTGAAGTGCGGGCGGTGCTGGATGAGGCCCTAGGCTCGGGCGAACAATCAGTGCGCCCGACATTGGAAAGCTGGCTTAAACAGCAGCGCATTCCATTTTAATCGCGGCTGGTATAATCATATTGATAGCTGTAATCCGCGCCCTTTTTTGCGGCCTTGGGCGAATAGGCATTCAAAACAGCACCGCTGGCTTTTAGCCCGTTGGTTTCAAGCGTTTTAACCGAGGCCGCCAGCTCGCCGGGTTGGGTGAAAAGATGGCGCACAACCAGCAAAATCATACCCGCGGATTTGCCAATGATAA
>JAJRRX010000354.1 GCA_024279075.1 Alphaproteobacteria bacterium
GAGCGAAGCGAGTTCTTGACTTTCATAGTCATTCTCCAATTTTGGGCGCAGGTCGCGCCGGTTAAAATTTGCTTTCGGCGGGGCCGAAAATTGGTGGGCGTAACTGGGATCGAACCAGTGACCCCTTCGATGTCAACGAAGTGCTCTCCCGCTGAGCTATACACCCGAAAAAAAGCAACAAGCGCTGCATGTGCAACGCCCGCGTGGCCTGTCTATAAGCGCTTGCAAGCATGGGTTCAAGCTGTTTTGTAGCCCACACGACAAATCACGGAAAATTGCCATTGGCGCACGCAGACCTTGTGGTAAGGTGCTGATGCCAAACAAGAGATTTACATGCAGCATAAGGCTTATAATCTGGTATCTTCGCCCACACCGCGCAGCTGTGCGGTGTTTTCCAGCCCCCATAGTGGGGCGGAATATCCTGAATCATTCCTGCGCGCTTCCTGCCTAACACCGCTGCAACTCCGCTCTTCTGAGGATGCCTACGTGGATCGCTTTATCGGAGAGACCCTCGACGCCCCGATTATCACCGCCCGCCGCCCCCGCGCCTATGTGGACCTTAATCGCGGGCCAGATGAGCTAGACCCCGCGATTATAAAAAATGTCGGCGGGCAGCCTGCAAATCCGCGCATTGCCGCTGGTCTTGGGGTGATTCCGCGGGTGGTTGCCAATGGGCGCGCCATTCAACTTGGCAAAATGAGCCGCGCGGAGGCCACCGCGCGGTTAGAGGATTGTTACCACCCCTACCACACGGCGCTCAGTGGCTTGATTGAGGCCCAGCGCCAGCGTTTTGGCACCTGCTATTTGTTTGACATCCACTCAATGCCGCGCTCGGCCTTGCCGGGTGGGCTGGTTAACCGCCGGCCTGATATTGTGCTGGGGGACCGCTACGGCACAGCAAGCGACCAATGGCTGGGCGATACAGTGGCGGCATTTTTCAGAGAGGCCGGATTTGTAGTTGCCCGCAACGCGCCTTTTGCGGGCGGCTACATTACTCGCCATTACGGCGCGCCAAGCCACGGCGTACACGCGCTACAAATCGAGATTGACCGTAGCCTTTATATGAATGAACCACGGGTGGAATTGCACCACGATTTTGAAAGCATTCGTGGCCGTATCTCTAACGTATTAACCAAGCTCTCTGGCATTTCGGCCTGCCCTCAAAGCTTGGCCGCAGAATAGGCCTATCCCGATTTGGCAAAGCCAGCCAAAAAAGAAGGCCGCGCAATGCGCGGCCTCAGGAAAATAGGGAGGAAACGCCTATCAACAGCGTTGGAGTGAATATAATGCTGCGCTGCACCATTGTCAATGTTGCAATGCGGTATTATTTCAATGCACGGCCTTTTCTTATAGCGTCTTTGCCGAATTTCTCCCTAATCACATCCGTTGCTGCCTCAATGGCGTGGCGCTTCGGGGCATCCACATCCAGCAAATCCGCGCTCGCTTCCACCAAGTCTTCATCACAAATATCTGTAATACCAACGCCAAGCAGCCGAAAAGGGCCTTCCTGCAGAACGCCTTGCAGTAAGCGGCGGGAGATTGTGTAAATTATATCCGCATTTTGCGCGGGGGTATCTAGCGTTAACCGGCGCGAAAGCTGGCGAAAATCGCTGGTTTTGAGCTTCAGCACCACCACCCACCCTGCCATATGCTTGGCCTTGGCGCGGTCTGCGGTTTCAACGCTCAGCCGCCACAGATAGCCATCCAGCACTTCAGGGTCGGTGGTATCTTTGTTAAAGGTGGTTTCACGCGAAATGCTTTTCACTGGGGCGCGAGCGCTAATTTTTCGCGCATCTTGCCCGCGTGAAAGGTCAAATAACCGCAGCCCCATGCCGCCAAACCGGTCCGCAAGGTCTTTTGCCGAATAGCGCAGCAGGTCATCAATTTTGCGAATGCCCTCTTGCGCCAGCTTTTGCTGCATCACTGGGCCAACGCCCCAGAGCATACTGACGGGTTTTCCCTTCAAAAAACCCTCGGTTTCCGCCTTGCCGATCAGAGCCATTCCCCGAGGTTTATCCAGATCAGAGGCGATTTTGGCGAGGTATTTATTATGCGAAAGCCCGATGGAAATGGTGATGCCCACCTCAGCCTGAATCCGGTTAGCCAACCGCGCCAGTTGCACGGCGGGCGGGGTTTTGTGCAGGCGCGTAGTGCCGGTGAGGTCCAGAAAGGCCTCATCCAGCGAAAGTGGCTCGATGATCGGGGTGAGCTCGTCCATCAGGCTGCGAATTTGGCGCGAGGCCTCGACATAAACACTCATGCGAATCGGCACTTCCACCGCTTGCGGGCACAGCTTGCGCGCCTGAAACATCGGCATAGCCGAGCGCACACCATAAAGGCGGGCAAGATAACAGGCGGTGGTCA
>JAJRRX010000355.1 GCA_024279075.1 Alphaproteobacteria bacterium
GGATTGAAGGTGCTTCCGATATGCTTCCGGATTTGTTTTCATACATTTTCACGATTCTCATAAAACGCGCAACCCATTGATATTATTAAAAAATGGTGCCCCCACACGGACTCGAACCGCGGACCTACTGATTACAAATCAGTTGCTCTACCAGCTGAGCTATAGGGGCATCCGGCGCGTTCTTAGCGCTCTCTAAATTGGCTTGCAAGGGTAAACTCGGCCTTGTTCACAGATTCTTGCTTGGCATTGGCCGTGGAGCGCGGCTAGGTTGGGCGCTCACAATGAGGAGCGCGAAAATGGCTGAAGAATATACCCCACCTAAAGTTTGGACATGGAACAGTGAAAGTGGCGGGCAGTTTGCTAGTATTAATCGGCCCATTTCTGGCGCGACGCATAAGAAGGTGCTGCCGAAAGGCAAACATCCGTTGCAACTGCACTCGCTCGCCACGCCCAACGGGGTGAAGGTTACGATTATGTTAGAGGAGCTTTTGGCGGCGGGGCATGATGCAGAATATGAAGCTTATTTGATCGATATCGGCGAGGGGGACCAGTTTGGCAGCGGGTTTGTTGAGCTCAATCCGAACTCAAAAATTCCCGCGATGTTGGACACCAGCACGGGCGAGCGGGTTTTCGAGTCTGGATCTATTTTGCTTTACCTCGCTGAGAAATTCGGAGCGTTCATCCCGAAGAATCGCACCCAATGTATGAACTGGCTATTCTGGCAAATGGGCAGCGCGCCTTATCTTGGCGGCGGCTTTGGGCATTTTTACAAATACGCGCCTGACAAAATTGAATATGCGATTGATCGTTTCACTATGGAAACCAAGCGGCAACTGGATGTACTGAACAAACACCTAGCTGACAATCGCTATATGTGTGGCAATGACTATTCCATCGCCGATATGGCAATTTGGCCATGGTATGGTGCCGTGGTGCTGGATATCGTCTATGAAGCGGCCGAGTTCCTTGATGCGGCCTCCTATACCCACCTGATGCGCTGGGCAAAAGAGATCGAAGCGCGCTGTGCGGTGCAGCGGGGCAAAATGGTGAACCGCTCTTGGGGGCCAGAGGAAGGCCAGCTGCACGAGCGCCATGATGCCAGTGATTTTGAGCGACGCACGCAGGATAAAATCGGCGCGTAAAGTCGTATAATCCGAACAGTTTCGCGCCAAATATAACCCTCTAACTCCACCTTATCACTATGTTTACGTTACCCAAAAGCATCACCCGACTGACCTTACTAAACTAGTTTAGTAAGGTCAGTCGGGTGCGGCGAAATCCGACCTAATACTTTGCACATGCTCCCCCTGCAAACCCCGCTTTGCCGATCAAGTCTTGCACCCCGCGCCCTTCCAAGCTAAACCGATTTCCAAACCATTTAGCTTGGAAGTCACATGTCAATTGATATCAAAACCGCGCGCAAAGTGGCGCATCTGGCCCGCATTGAAGTTGCTGAAGAGGCGCTGCCACCGCTCGCCGATGCGCTTTCCAATATTCTGGCCTTTATGGAGCAGCTGAACGAGGTGGATATCGAGGGGGTTGAGCCGATGTCTTCTGTCACGCCAATGGCGCTGAAGCAGCGCGCGGACGAGGTGACGGATGGCGGATATCAGGCCCAGATTCTTGCCAACGCCCCTGACACCCGCGAAGGTTTTTTTGCCGTACCAAAAGTGGTGGAGTAGAGCATGACCGACCTAAGTAAACTCACAATTGCCAGCGCGCGCGATAGCCTGCGCAAGGGTGATTTCACCGCTGTCGAGCTGACAGAGCAATATCTTGGTGCCATTGAGGCCGCCGGTGCACTCAACGCCTTTTCCACCAACACCCCCGAGATCGCCCGCACCCAAGCCGCTGCGGCTGACGCACGCATTGCCACAGGCGACGCGCCCGATATGTGCGGCATTCCGCTGGGCATCAAGGACCTGTTCTGCACCAAAGGCGTGCAAACCCAAGCCGCCAGCCACATTCTCGATGGCTTTAAGCCCGAGTATGAAAGCACAATCACTGGCCAGCTGTTTGACGCGGGCGCGGTAATGCTCGGCAAGCTCAACATGGACGAATTCGCCATGGGCAGCTCGAACGAAACCAGCTTTTACGGCCCCGTGACCTCCCCTTGGCGGCGCGGTAATGAAGACACAAAGCTCACCCCCGGCGGCTCTTCTGGCGGCTCGGCAGCAGCCGTTTCGGCTGACCTGTGCCTTGGCGCAACCGGCACTGACACCGGCGGCTCCATCCGCCAGCCAGCGGCCTTTACCGGCATTGTCGGGGTGAAACCCACCTACGGGCGCTGCTCGCGCTGGGGCGTTGTCGCCTTTGCCTCCTCGCTCGACCAAGCTGGCCCAATGGTAAAAACCGTGCGGGATTCCGCGATTATGCTGGAAGCCATGGCGGGCCATGATGCCAAGGACAGCACTTCGGCAGACCTTGCTGTGCCCAACTTTGAAGCGGCCCTCACGGGCGATGTTCGCGGCAAGAAAATCGGCATTCCCAAGGAATATCGCCTAGACGGTATGCCAGAAGAGATCGAGAAACTCTGGGCCGAGGGGGCTGAAAAGCTCCGCGATGCGGGGGCCGAGATTGTTGATATCACCCTGCCCCACACCAAATACGCCCTGCCCGCCTATTACGTGATCGCCCCCGCCGAGGCCTCCAGCAACCTCAGCCGCTATGACGGCGTGAAATACGGCCACCGCGCCAAGCTGAACGCGGGCGAAGGCATTACCGAAATGTATCAGCGCACCCGTTCTGAGGGCTTTGGCGACGAAGTGCAGCGCCGTGTGATGATCGGGGCCTATGTGCTTTCGGCCGGCTTTTATGACGCCTATTATATTCGCGCCCAGAAAGTGCGCACCCTGATCAAGCAGGATTTCGAGAAGGCTTTCGCCGACGGTATTGACCAGATTCTAACCCCCGCCACGCCTTCCGCCGCTTTTGGTCTTGGCGAAATGGCGGATGCGGACCCTATCAGAATGTATCTCAACGATGTATTTACCGTGACGGTCAACCTTGCAGGCCTGCCCGGTGTGAGCGTGCCAACGGGGCTGGATTCCAGCGGACTTCCGCTTGGTTTACAGCTCATTGGCCAGCCGTGGAACGAGGCGGATATGCTTAATACGGCATTTGCGCTAGAACAAGCCAGCGGCTTTGCCGCCAAGCCCGCCCGTTGGTGGTAAGGAGATGAAAATGGCACCGTTTAAACTCAGCATACTCGCCCTCGCGGGCCTTACTTTGGCCGCCTGCCAGCAAGAGGCCGGATTTGATGCGGCCTTTCCACCTATAGGTGGCCAGCGCGCCGTTACCATGCCCGATGCCGGCCTGCCGACAGACCTAACGCCCAGTGATGGGGCCATGGATGGCTCAACCGAGGCGTTAAGCACCGCAGTAAATGACGCGCTTGCGGCAACGGATGCCAACAGCGATGAAACCACGGTTGCCAATCTTGCCCCCAATACAGGCGACGGCCTTGCCTCTGATAGCGGCGTGCTGGTGCTCTCAGAGGAGAGCCAAGCCGAGCAACTGCGCTTGCGCAATGCAGACGCCGCTGCCCTTGCCGCCGCTGCTGCCCAGCGCGTGGTTATTCAGCC
>JAJRRX010000356.1 GCA_024279075.1 Alphaproteobacteria bacterium
AGCGGCCATCTCGGTGGCCTTTTGGGTGTCACCTTCGTCGCGCAATTTGTCTAGTGCATTCATTTTTTCTTTGCCCTTAGCATATCCATCAGCCGTTTTCCGCGACCTGTTTTATTTATCTGCGCGCTACGCGCTAACACCAAATCGCCCGCTGGTACATCTTTAGTAACCACGCTTCCAGTGCCAATTAACGCGTCATCGCCGATATTCACCGGAGATACAAGCGCTGAGTTTGAGCCGATAAAAACGCGCTCACCAAGGGTAGAATGGTGTTTGAACACCCCGTCATAATTGCAAAAAATCACACCCGCGCCGATGTTACTGCCCGCGCCGATAGTAGCATCGCCAACATAGCTCAAGTGGTTGACCTTGGCACCGTTGCCAATAACCGCATTTTTAATTTCAACAAAATTGCCGACCTTACCACCCGCACCGATTTCCGCGCCGGGGCGCAGCCGCGCATAGGGGCCGATGATGGCCCTCTCGGAAACATGGCAGCCCTCAAGGTGGCTAAACGCCCGAATGCGCGCGCCGTTTTCTACACTGACATTTGGGCCAAACACCACGTTTGGCTCGATGGTTACATCGGCGCCGAGTAGGGTGTCGAGCGCAAAAAACACGGTTTCGGGGGCTATCAGCGTGGCCCCGTTTTCCAGTGCTGCCGCGCGGGCGCGGGCTTGAAACACCGCCTCGGCTTGGGCAAGCTGCGCGCGAGAATTTACGCTGGTGGCTTCTTCAGCGGTGCACTCGACCACGCCGCAGCGCTTGCCTGCCGCATGGGCCAGCGCGATCACGTCTGTTAGGTAATACTCGCCATTGGCATTGTTATTTTCGACCTGATCCAGCAAGGCAAACAGAGTGCTAGCATCTGCCGCAATGACACCGAGGTTGCAGAGGCCGATCTCAAGCTGAACAGCGCTACAATCTTTGTGTTCAACGATGCCCGCCAGTTCATCTCCCGTGGCCAGCATTCGGCCATAGCCAAAAGGATTTTCCGGTGTGAAGCCCACGGCGACTACATCAAAGCCCTCGGCCCGTTTTGCAAGAACGGCGCGGATGGTTTCGGGGCGCACAAAGGGGCCATCGCCGTAAAGCACAATGGCATCGCCTTCAAAGTCTGCCAGCGACTCTCGGGCGCAAAGGGCTGCGCCGCCAGTGCCGTTCAGCGCCTGCTGCTCTGCGGTTTCGGCGCGGCCGTCCAAATGGGCGGCCACGGCATCGCCACAAAAGCCCACGACCACGATATTGCGTGTAGCCCCAGCCTCATAAGCGCTTTTCAGCACGTGGTCTATCATCGGGGCGTGGCCGACCTCGTGCATCACTTTAGGCAGGTCAGACTTCATGCGGCTGCCTTTTCCGGCGGCAAGAATTATGCTGGCAAATTCCATAGGGGGCTCCAATATTTGTGCTTGTCTTAGCAGAGCTGGCAGCTATGCAAAAGCCGGAAGTTTGTAAGCTTGATATTTGGTTTTATGTGATTGGCCGGCACGATGAGGGCACCACATTTTTAGGGTTGGTATTTTGACCTAAGCTAAATATCACCCTACCAAAGGATAAAGCCGCCATATTGTTATATGGAAGCGGTGAATAAAAAATGCGTATGAACGGGATCATCCGGTTCATACGCGAATTTTTGTTATCAGAGCTAACCGGTAAGTGATTACGGTGCTCAGGTAAGAATAGGAGCTGTGGTGCTGCTATTTTTTGGTAACAGCAAGCGCGATCACGGCCACAATGATGAGAGGGACCAGCCACGCACCGGAGCCGCCAATGCGAGATGGCTCATCCATTATAACGGCGACAGGTGGTGTGAATGTAACGGAGCCAGCCATAGCTGAGCCTGCGGATGCCACTGCGATAGCGGATGTAATTAGTTTTTTCATAACATATCCCTCATAAACGGTAATTGAATTCACATTAGATTTCGACCAGCGATTCTCGCTGATCTGGTGTAAATTTAGCGCAGATTGCTCGCTAAAGAAACAAAATTTTTGCAGTTGAACCCAGCACCTCCTTGCCGTTATAAGCGGCGCGTGTGCGGGTGTAGCTCAATGGTAGAGCAGCAGCCTTCCAAGCTGAATACGTGGGTTCGATTCCCATCACCCGCTCCAAACATTCAAATGTGATCATTCGTCCCTTGTGCTTCCTTCAATGGAGGCTTATTTGCAGTGGCAATAATATGGGGGCCAAAATGGCAAAAGAAAAGCTTGAAGAGCGCCCGAAGGCGAAAACCGTTGGGCCGTTGCGCCAGCTTATGCCGTTTTTGAAGCCCTATGCACGGCTTATGTGGGGGTCGCTTGGCGCGCTTATTCTTACGGCAGGGCTTTCGCTGAGCTTTCCGCTGGTGGTGCGCGGGGTGATTGACAGCTTTTCGCAGGATAACCTTGCGAATATCGACCATGTGTTTGTTTATGCCATTTTGATTGCGGGCGCGCTGGCGCTTGGCACGGCACTGCGGTTTTACCTTGTAACGCGGCTTGGCGAGCGGGTGATCGCCGATATCCGGCAAGCGGTTTATAACAAGGTCATCGGCATGTCGCCGGTTTTTTACGAAAAAACTATGACGGGGGAAGTGCTTTCGCGCCTCACTACCGACACAACGCTTATTTTGTCGGTCATCAGTTCATCCATCTCGGTGGCGCTGCGCAACGTGCTTATGTTTATCGGTGGCATGGGCTTTATGCTGTTTACCTCGGCCTACCTGACGGGGTTGGTGCTGCTCACGGTGCCGCTGATTATCATCCCGATTGTGATTTTTGGCCGCCGCTTGCGCAATCTTTCGCGCGAAAGCCAAGACCGGATTGCCGATAGTTCGGCCATGGCCTCTGAAACACTGCTGGCCGCGCAGACTGTGCAGGCCTATACCCATGAGCCGCAGAGCCGCACTAAATATGACGGGCTGATTGAGGCGGGGTTTGAAACCGCGAAAAAGCGGATTGTCACGCGCTCGATCATGACGGCTTCGATCATTTTTCTGGTGTTCACAGGCATTGTTACCGTGCTCTGGGTGGGCACCGGCATTGTGCAAACGGGCGAAATGGAGGCAGGGCAGCTGGTGCAGTTTGTGATTTACTCCGTGATGGTGGCGGGGGCGGTTGGGGCGCTCTCGGAAATCTGGGGTGAGTTGCAGCGGGCAGCGGGCGCGACCGAGCGATTGGTTGAGCTGATTAACGCTGAAGACCCAATTCAGGATCCTGTGAAGCCGTCTGTGCTGGCAACGCCCATTCATGGCGAAATTGCGTTTAACAACGTCACCTTTCATTACCCCGCCCGCCCGAAAGTGGCGGCGCTTAGCGGGCTTAACCTGCGCATAAAATCTGGCGAAACCGTGGCACT
>JAJRRX010000357.1 GCA_024279075.1 Alphaproteobacteria bacterium
GCACCAGTGTTTTGATGCGGCGGTTGAAGCAAAAGGAGAGGCTCTTGGCCCAAGTAAGTGAAAACGGCGATGTGACCGTTGAAGACCAGTTTATCGGCAAGCTGGATGGTTTCCGATTTATTTTGGACCCGAAGGCCAGTGACCAAGAGGCCAAAACATTGCGCGCCACAGCGCTGGCGGCTTTGCAGCCGGTGTTTAACCTGCGCTCGGATAAAATGTATAACGCGCCGGATACGGAATTTGATTTCACCGAGCAGGGCGGTCTGATGTGGGGCGAAAGCGCCGTTGGCAAGCTGGTGGCCGGGGCGGATGCGCTTTCCCCGCAGATTGAGGTTTTTGTTGATGACGAGGCCGGGCCGGAGGTGGCCGAAAAGGTGCGCCGCCGTTTGGGCCACTGGATGGAGCGCAAAATCGCGGCGCTGTTTGAGCCGCTGCTGGCGATCAAGAATGACGAAACGCTGGCAGGGCTGGCGCGGGGCGTTGGCTTTCAAATCGTTGAAGCGCTTGGGGTAATTCCGCGCAGTGAAATTGCCAAAGATATCAAAGAGCTGGACCAAGATGCGCGGGCGACCCTGCGCAAGCACGGGGTGCGCTTTGGCCAGTTTACCATTTTCCAACACCTCATGCTGAAGCCCGCGCCAACGCGCCTTCGGCTGGTGCTGTGGTCCCTGCAAAAGGGCCTGCAAGAATTCCCCGAAGCCCCACCGCCGGGTTTGGTGACGGTGCCGGCCCTGCCGGACGCGCCCGAGGGCTATTACGCCCGTGCGGGCTATCGGCTGGCCGGTGAGCGCTCCATTCGCATTGATATGTTGGAGCGGCTGGCGGACATGTTGCGCGGCATGGATAGTCGTGGTGGCTTTGAAGCCAACGCCGATATGCTTTCCATTACAGGGCTAACACTAGAGCAATTCGCCAACTTGATGGTCGGTCTTGGCTATGCCGCTGAACGCGGCGAGCGGCCAAAGGTGAAGCCAGTGGCAGAGGTTGCCGAGCCGCAACCGAAACCCGATGAGGGTGCAGAAGAGACACCTAGAACTGAGGAAGCTCCTGAAACTGTGGAGGCGCCGAAAGCTGAGGAGACACCCAAAGCCGATGAAGCTCCCGAATCAGCGCCCGAGGAAGAGGTGGAAATCTTCTACACTTTCCGCTGGGCCATGAAGCCACGCGCCCAAGGGCAACGGCAAAACAAAGGCGAGCCTCGGGGCAAAAAGCCCAAGGGCAAGCGCGGTAAGCCACAAGGCAAGCAGCCCCAACAGGCCCGCCCGCCGCGCAAAGACAAGCCTTTTGACCCCGATAACCCCTTCGCGGCCCTCGCGGCGCTTAAGGCTAAAGATTGAGCCAAAGCCTGCGGATAGACAAATGGCTCTGGCATGCGCGGTTTTTCAAAACCCGCACGCTGGCGGCCAAGGTTGTGTCAGCGGGGCATGTGCGGGTGAACGCGGAGCGGGTTAAAAAGCCCTCAACCAATATCAAAGCAGGGGATGGCTTAAGCTTTATGCAAGGCCGCCAGCTTCGGATAGTGCGCATTGAAGCGTTAGGCGATCGTCGCGGGCCCGCCAGTGAGGCACAGGCGCTCTATGAGGATCTGACGCCCAAGCGTGAAGCTGCCGCGCCGCCCGTGGAGCGCGTCGGCATTCGCCCCACCAAAAAGGACCGCCGCGCGATGGATGCTATACGCCACACGGAATCTTGAGCATCTCCTCTTGAATCCTGCCCAATCGGGGCCTAATAAGCCCTAAGCTTTTATTCAGGCTTTGGCGCTATCCCAAAGCCACAGCAACGAGGCAACGAGATGACCTATATCGTCAACGATGCGTGTATCGCATGTAAATACACCGACTGCGTGGAGGTCTGCCCTGTGGACTGCTTCTATGAAGGCGAGAATATGCTGGTGATTCACCCTGACGAGTGCATTGATTGCGGCGTTTGTGAGCCGGAATGCCCTGCCGATGCTATTCGACCCGATACCGAGCCAGACGCCGAGAAATGGGTTGAGTTTAACCGGAAGTATTCGGAGCTTTGGCCGGTGATCATTGAACAGAAAGACCCATTACCAGACGCCGAAGCGCGTGATGGCGAAGATGGCAAACTGGATAAGTATTTCTCGGAAAAGCCCGGCGAGGGCAGTTAGATAGTTTCGACTTTTAATTGAAATGCCTATCATGCCCTGCCAGTGAGGCAGAGATTGCGCCGCAAATGCGTTCACTGGCCGGGCATGATTCAAAATAAAGTCGAAACGCTAAAGAAAAACTTTCGCCGCTGCCCTTCTTTTTGCCTTAATTTTGTGTTATATTAGGGCTGTAATAATTAGGCTAGTCACAAGGAGCACGCTGCGCAAAGCGCAGAATGAGGGATTTTTACACAATTTAATACAGCGTCTCGGGGCAAGAATCCGCCTCTATTGCTTATGTGTGACATCGGCCAAACCAGACAAGGAACACGCCTGAATGAGTAAGTCAAAGAACCAGCTTGATTTTGTAACCGGCCAATTTGTGGTCTACCCTTCGCACGGGGTTGGCAAAATTTCCGAGGTGGAAACCCAAACCGTTGGGGAAGAAGTGCTGGAAA
>JAJRRX010000358.1 GCA_024279075.1 Alphaproteobacteria bacterium
GCCAACGAATTGGCTGACAGACCGCGCTAGCCGCGATGGCGGCGAGCATTTGAGCATGGCGGATTACCAGATTGATTACGGCCAAATGCCGCACGAGGTCCGCACCCAAATAGAGGACCGCTGGGGACCGCCGGAGGCCGACCCGTTTTTCACGGCGGGCGAGGTCGATTGTGGGCATTTCAGCCTGTCGATTCTGAGCTTTGGCAATGTGGTGGTCGGCGTGCAGCCCGCGCGGGGCTATAATATTGACCCGACCGAGAGCTACCACTCGCCCGACCTTGTGCCGCCACATAATTACTTTGCGTTCTACTTTTGGCTGCGGCACCAGTTCTGCGCCAACGCCATTGTGCATATGGGCAAGCATGGCAATCTGGAGTGGCTGCCGGGCAAGGCCTTGGCGCTGAGCAACGCGTGCTTCCCCGAAGTCGCGCTTGGGCCTACCCCGCATTTTTATCCGTTTATCGCCAATGACCCCGGCGAAGGCACACAGGCCAAGCGGCGCAGCCAAGCGGTGATCATTGATCACCTGACTCCGCCGCTGACCCGCGCCGAAAGCTACGGCCCGATGCGCGACCTTGAGGCGCTGGTGGATGAGTATTACGAGGCGGCAGGAGTGGACCCTCGGCGCACAGCGGTGTTGCGTGAGGAAATCCTCAACCTCAGCCGAACCACGCATCTCGATGAGGAAGCGGGGGTGGATTGGCAGGCGGGGGATGACAGCGCCTTGGGCGCGATTGACAATTACCTTTGCGAGTTGAAGGAAAGCCAAATTCGCGATGGGTTGCATATTTTTGGCGAGGCCCCCACGGGGCGGCTGGCGCGGGACCTCGTGCAGGCGCTTGTGCGGGTGCCACGCGGGGATGGCACGGGGGGGGATGCCTCGCTGGTGCGGGCTTTGGCGCAGGATATGAAACTTGGGTTTGACCCGCTGGATTGCGAGATGAGCGCCGCGTGGCAAGGGCCTCGCCCAAAGGTTTTGCAGGCGGCTTCGGGTGACAGTTGGCGGATAGCGGGCGACACGGTGGAGCGGCTGGAATGGCTGGCGGGCAGGCTGATTGAGGGCCTAAAGCCGGACCCACAATGGAAACGGGCAATTCTGGTTGTTGAAGAGGTGCATGGGCGGGTAATGCCGATGGTGCAAGCCTGCGGCGAGGCTGAAATGCAAGCGCTTTTGCGCGGGCTTTCAGGGCGGTTTGTGCCGCCGGGGCCGTCGGGCGCGCCTACGCGCGGGCGGCTGGATGTGCTACCAACAGGGCGGAATTTTTATAGCCTCGATAGCCGCAGCCTGCCAACGCGGACGGCGTGGAAGCTGGGTTGGAAATCGGCCAGCCTACTGATTGAGCGGCATTTGCAAGAGGCGGGCGACTGGCCCCGCGCGCTGGTGCTGACCGCATGGGGCACGGCCAATATGCGAACGGGGGGCGATGACATTGCCCAAGCCATGGCCCTGATCGGGGTGCAGCCGGTGTGGGATGATAACAGCGCGCGGGTCACGGGCTATGAGGTGCTGCCGATGAGCGTGCTCGGGCGGCCAAGGGTGGATGTGACCCTGCGGATTTCAGGGTTTTTCCGCGATGCTTTTCCGGCGCAGATAGACCTGCTGGATAGCGCCATGCGCGCCGTGATGAAGCTCGATGAACCCGAGGCGGAAAACCCGCTGGCGGCGCGGTATAAGGCCGAGCTGGCCAACCTAGGCGAGGCCGCAGGGGCGCGGATTTTCGGCGCCATGCCGGGGGCATATGGCGCGGGACTGCAAGCGCTGATTGATGAGCGGCTGTGGGAAAGCAAAGCCGATTTCGCCGAGGCCTACCTTGCGTGGGGCAGCTTTGCTTACGGGGGCGGGGCCGAGGGCGCAGGCGCACGCGGGGCCTTGGAAGCGCGGCTGAAACGCGCGGATATCGTGGTGCAAAACCAAGATAACCGCGAGCATGACATTCTGGACAGTGACGATTATTACCAATTCGAGGGCGGCGCGGCGGCGGCGATCGAGGCCCTCAGTGGGCAGGCCCCCACCAGCTACCACCCCGACCATTCCCGCCCCGAGCGCCCCGTTATTCGCACCCTGCAAGAGGAAATGAACCGCGTGGTGCGGAGCCGCGCAGTGAACCCGAAATGGATCGCGGGCGTCAAGCGCCACGGCTACAAAGGCGCGTTTGAAATGGCGGCGACGCTCGACTATATGTTCGCCTTTGCGGCCACCACCAACGCGGTTTCCAACCATCATTTTGATATGGTTTATGCGGCTTATATCGAAGATGACGACACGCGGGGCTTTATTGAAGAGGCCAATCCGGCGGCGCTCGCGGAAATGGCCGCGCGGTTTGAGGAGGCGATTGAGCGCGGCATGTGGCGGCCCCGGAGCAACTCGGCGAAGGCGGTTTTGGCGGATATACGTGCGGATGGGGGGTAAAGCCCCACCCTACGGCATGAATCCGCACCGCTATGCCCACCTGCCGGAGGCGGAGCTTGAAGAGATTATGCTGGATATGCTCCGGCAGACGGGGTTTCTGACCCGCGTTCTTGAGCGTGCCCAAGAGCTAGACCTGCCCCATTGGCGGGTGGTATCTGGCGCGCTTTATAATACCGTGTGGAACCACCTGACGGGGCGGCCCGAGGGCTATGGGATAAAAGATGTGGATATCCTTTATTATGACCCCGATACCAGTTGGGAGGCGGAGGACCGCGTGATTCAGCACTCCACTGGCTTTCCGGCAAAACCGCCCATTGAGGTGCGCAACCAAGCGCGGGTTCACCTGTGGTTTGCCAAGCATTTCGGCTATGAAATCGCGCCGATTACCAGCGTGGAAGATGGGATAGACCGCTTTGCCAGCACCACCCATTGCGTGGGGCTGCGGGTGGAAAATGGCCGGTATGACCTTTATGCGCCCTTTGGTTTGCGGTCCATATTCGAGATGAAAGTGCGGCCCAACCCGGTGCAGGATAACAAAGCCACGCATGAGGCCAAGGGCGCGCGGCAAAAGGCAATGTGGCCCGAGCTGGAGGTGATGCCGTGGCCTTCACACTAAAATAACGCTTGGTATTATAGGCTAGCCATAGTCGAGTCGGCCGCCGTGCAAGCTGCCTGCCCGACTGGGTAGTCGTAGCGAGTATTCCGGCGGGGCGTCCACCCTGCCGGAGGGTTTATCGCTATTTTCTGATGGCTCATATAAATTCACCATCTTGAATATGTAAAATAGCCCCCTACATACCCCTCAACAACAAATTTGAGGGGAACAATCATGTTCAAACTACCAAAAAATATGCTGGAGCGCTATTCGCCGCTCTACTTTCTGGCCTCTGTCGGGGCAGGTGGCATCGTTGTCACGTTCTTTATGTACCTGCTCTACTGGGTGCCACACCCAGGCCGCCCCGTGCCGATATTCGAAGATATCGCCGGGTATTTTGCCAATGCGAGCCTTGCCGGGCAAACAGGTGTGGCGATCGGCATGGCCGCTATTGCCTTCTTTGTGCTGATGAATATCCGGCTGCTATTCTGGAACCTGTCCGAATTTGGCAAGTTCAAGAAAACGGACGCCTATAAAGCACACCAAAAAACCAATGCGCAAACGCAAGTGCTGGCCTATCCGCTCGCATTGGCGATGGGCATCAACGTATTGTTTATTGCGGGGCTGGTTTTTGTACCCGGGCTGTGGGGCGTGGTAGAATTCCTGTTCCCCGTTGCCATGGTCGCTTTTGTGGCGGTCGGGGTTCTGGCCTTTGCTTTGATCGGGCAGTTTCTGAAGCGTGTGCTGGTTGAGGGCGGCTTTGACAGCAGCAAAAACAATAGCTTTGCTCAAGTCTTGCCTGCCTTCGCACTGGCTATGGTGGGTGTTGGCGTAGCCGCCCCCGCCGCCATGAGTGCGGTAACGCTCACGGCTGGAATCAGCCTTATCTTGTCGACATTCTTCCTGATCGTCACTTTGATCATGATGTCGGTTGCCATCGTTATCGGCTCTGCTTCCATGCTCAAGCACGGGGCTGGCAAAGAAACGGCACCAACACTGCTGATCGCCATTCCTATCCTGACAACCCTCGGGATTTTGGTGATCCGGCAAGACCACGGCTTGCACGTGTTTTTTGATGGCCACACCACAGCCGGAGATACCCTTATGTTCCTGAGCATGCTGGTCTCTGTGCAAGCCCTGTTTGCTTTGCTCGGTGTGATGGTGCTGCGGGCGCAGGGGTATTTCTCCAGCTATGTGAATGGCAAAGAAAAGTCCGCTGGCTCTTATGCGCTGATCTGCCCAGGGGTTGGTTTCTCGGTTCTGTTCCAGTTTTTCATCAACAAAGGGTTGGTGGCAACGGAACTGGTCGACAAATTCTCGCCGACCTATTGGGCCCTGACCGCGATCGCAATTGGCGCACAGTTGGCCATGGTCTGGTTGCTATTTATGCTGAATGCCAAGCATTTCGCGGTAGAAGCCAAACCAGCACTGGCACCGGCTGAATAGGCCGCAAACAGACAAAAGCAAAAGCCGGCGGGGCATTCACCCCGCCGGTTTTTTTATGCTTTTTTCAGAAACTGGGTTTTGAGCACAATGGTGGCTTTGCCTACGCGGCATTCCACCTGCTCGGGGTTGCCCGTGGTGCGAATGTTTTTGATAACACTGCCCCGCTTCAGGGTTTTGCTCATCCCCTTCACCTTCAAGTCTTTGTTAACCATAACACTGTCGCCATCGGCCAGCTCATTGCCGTTGCAGTCCATTGCTTCCATCGGGGCGTTCCTTATATGATGTGCTACATCCTCCTAACCAAAGGCACACAAAATGGCAAATACCGATGATTTTGACAGGCACAATAAGAAAATGGCCAAGAAGAAGGCGGCGCGGGATAAGATAATGGCCACCAAAACCGCCGATAAGGGCCTCGTGATTGTGCATACGGGCAAGGGCAAGGGGAAATCCTCGGCGGC
>JAJRRX010000018.1 GCA_024279075.1 Alphaproteobacteria bacterium
ATGCAGCTGGCTTTAATCTTGTGGCCTCGGCGCGCCGTGGGCAGGAGCGGATTATCGCGGTTATGTTTGGCGGCACCTCAACAGGGCAAAGGAATGCCCGCGTGGCGGAGCTGATGAACCTTGGCTTTCAGCGTGCGCCCTCAACGGCCACCGTTGTGCCGCCGCCGCATCTTCGGCTTAGCCCGCGTGTTATGGTTGCGCATGCCAATCAATCCGGTGTTGTGCCGCGCGCTGATCGCCCGGCGCGGCGCTCTGAAACTGTTGCGGTTTTGATGGCGCGAAATGTGGATGAAGCGGTGCAGGCCGCGGCGATTGAAGCGGCGATTGCGGCGGCTAATAATGGCCCGCCGGTTAACCCTGGCCCCAAATTCATCCGGCCAGATAGCTATGTGCCGCCCCCCATGCAGCGCCCGCTTCGGCGGCCTGAATCTGGCGGCTCTATCGCTTTGGCAGCGGTGGCACCGGTGGCAGAAATGGTTGCGCGGGCACGGGCGACAGAGGTTTCGGGCACTGGCGGCTATGCGGTGCAAGTGGGCGCGTTTCATAACCTTAACCTTGCCGAGCGTGTTTTGATCAAAACCGCGCTGCTCGATATCGAATCCTTCAGCGGGGCAGAGCGGGATGTATCCCAAGGCAACGTGCAGGGTATTTCAATGTTTCGGGCGCGGTTTGTTGGCATGAGCGCGAACGCAGCCGCCAAAGCCTGTGATCGCCTGTTGGCGCGCCAGTCTGATTGCACGGTGATCGCCCCGCAAGGGTAAAGGTGCGTGGAGACCACGCACCCTACGGCTTAAATCACCGAAGCAATCGCTTTGGCTAACGTATCCAAACCCGCTTTTGGCAGGCCCGCGATGTTAATCCGGCTATCGCCCACCATATAGATCGCGTGATCAGAGCGTAGCTGCATCACTTGCGCTTGGCTCAGGCCAAGGCGTGAGAACATGCCGCGATGCTCGGCGACAAAGTCAAATCTGTCCGAGTTGGTTTCGCGGCGCAGGGCATCGGCCAAGCCTTGGCGCAGGTCGAGCATGTTCAAGCGCATCTCTTCCAGCTCGGCGGCCCAATCAGCCCGCAGGGCGGCGTCGTTCATAATAATCGACACAACTTTCGCGCCGTGGTCTGGCGGGAATGAGAAGTTCAGGCGGTTAAGGCCCGCGATATTGGCCTTGCTCAGCGCCGTGCCGGCTGCATCTTTCGAGATAATAAGCGCCGCGCCCACGCGATCCCGATACAGCCCGAAATTCTTCGAGCAGCTCGCGGCGACCAGCATTTCTGGCACTTTGGCCGCCATGATGCGCACGCCAGCGGCGTCCTGTTCCAAACCATCACCAAAGCCTTGGTAAGCAATGTCGATCATCGGCATCAGGCCCTTGGCGAGGGCAATTTCGGTAACCTCACCCCACTCGGCCTCGGTGATGTTTGCGCCCGTGGGGTTATGGCAGCAGCCATGCAGGAGCAGCACATCGCCTGCTTTTGCGCCCTCAAGGTCCGCCTTCATGCCCGCAAAATCCACCCCGCAGGTGGCTTCATCAAAGTACCGGTATTTGCCAACGGTCAGGCCGACATATTTCAAAATCGCCTCATGGTTAGGCCAGCTTGGGTCCGAGATCCAGACCGTGGCCCCCGCATCGGCAGCTTTAATCAGCTCAAACAGCTGGCGAATAGCACCCGTGCCGCCCGGCTCTTGCGCCCCGCACACACGGCCAGCTTCTACAGAGTCGCCCAGCACCAAATCACGAATCGCATCCACATAGGAAAGATCGCCCAACAAGCCGACATATTTCTTGGTGACCTGCTCGGCCAGCAGCTTGGCTTCGGCGGCCTTCACGGCCCGCATCACAGGCGTATTGCCCGCCGCATCCTTATAAACGCCCACGCCAAGGTCGAGCTTTTCGGCCCGCGTGTCAGCCGCATACAGCCCGATCAGCTCGATGATTTTATCGGGCGCTTGTTCTTTTAGGTTTTCCAGCATGGGGTGGTCCTTTTTTAATCGCGAGTTATGATTTCTTGTCGCACAGGGGCAAACCCCGCGCTTTGATATAGGGCAAGGGCGCGGGGGTGGTCGAGCGTACAGGTGTTGACGGTCATCTTTTCAACGCCCTCACCATCCCAGCCCGTATGCACCGCTTCTTGCAGCAAGTATTTGCCAAAGCCTTGGCCGACCATTTCAGGCACCAGCCCCAAATAAGCTAGGTCACAAACACCCTTTTCCCGCCGGTCCAGCATAAAAAACCCGGCGGGCCAGCCTTGGCGGATAAGGGTATAAAGCGCCATATCGGGGTGCTGCACAAATTCGCGCAGCTCGGATTCGGGCCGCTCGAACCAATCTGTCCACTGGTATTGCGCGCCCACCGCGCGGTAAAGGCTGAGAAAATACCAGAGTGGCGGATTTTCAGCGTGCAACAAGGCCGCTTGGTGGCCCAAAGGCTGGTGTGGGCGGGCATAATTTGGCCGCGCCTCCATCTCCAGATATGTGATGGTAACCTCTACCATCCGGTATCAATCGCCAGCTCGGGGTAGGCCCCCCATTCAGACCAAGAGCCATCATAAACTGACCATTGCTTATGCCCCAGCATCTCCAAAGCCAGCGCCAACACGCAGGCGGTGACGCCTGAACCGCAGGTCAGGATGATCGGTTTGTCAAGGTCGATCTCTTCGTCAGCAAAAATCTCGCGAATTTCATCAAGTGGAAGCAAAGTGCCGCTTGGCCCTGTTAGATCTTTGTAATACACGTTTTTACTGCCCGGAATCCGGCCATTACGCACGCCCTCGCGGGCCTCCTGCTCCTGCCCAGCAAAGCGCACGGGCGAGCGGGCATCGACGATTTGGGCATCGCTTAGCTTATGCGAGGCGGCCACTTGGGTAACATCCCGAATTAGCGCTGCATTGCGCCGCGCGGTGAAGTGGCGGTCGCGCATAATGGGGGGCATGTCCTCCACGGGGCGGCCTTCTTTTAGCCATTTCGGCAAGCCACCATCCAGTATAGCGACATCATTTTTGCCAAATAGCTTAAACATCCACCAAGCGCGGGCGGCTGAAAATAGTGCATCATTTGTATCATAGATGATGACTCGGTGGCCGTCCCCAATACCCATCGCCCGCATTTTGGAGATGAATTTCTCAACGGGTGGCACCATATGGGGCAGCTCGGAGCGGCTATCGGCAATATCATTGATATCAAAAAACCGCGCGCCGGGAATGTGGCATTTCTTGTATTCCTCTTCGCAGTTGCGCGGGTCACCGGGCAGCACGAGGCTGGCATCCATCACCCGTAGGTCTGGCGCATTTAGGTGCTTTTCCAGCCATTCGGTTGAAACAAGAAGTTGCTGTGCATCCATTTTCGGCTCCATTGCTTACATGCTTAGGGGATAGCGTGGAAACTAACTTTCGGCAAGGCGGTCGCGCGGAATTAGCGCCGTGCAGTTGGCGTTTTGGCCAGCACAGCAATCCACCAACAGAAAATCAACCAAAGCGCCGATTTGCGATAGCTGCGCCGTGTAGATAATCTCGCGCCCATCGCGGCGTGCGCGCACCAGCTCCGCGCCATGCAAAAGTGATAGATGGCCCGAAAGCGTGGAGGGCAAAATGCCGAGCGCCTTGGCAAGCGCGCTGGCGGGCAGGCCATTTGGCTCGGCAATGACGAGACGCTTAAAAATAGCGAGGCGGCTGGGTTGGGCGAGGGCCTTAAAGGCCGAAATGGCAGCGGTGTTTTCCATGCTTCTTTTTAGCTGGTGCCAGAAATATTGCAACATGGCTTGTGCCAAATAGTGCGGCCCGGTTTTAAAGTGGTTATGGCGCTGGCCGCCAAGCAACACTTATTTTCAGCCCACCTAATTCGGAGCGGCCAAGCGTAAGCTCGGCCTCATAATGGGCGGCAAGGTCGGCGCAAATGGCCAGCCCCAAGCCGCTGCCTTGCGCGGCGGGGTCCAACCGCCGCCCGCGTCGCCCAAGCTTGGCGCGCGCCTTTTTATCCACGCCTGCGCCGTCATCCTCCACCGAAATTATATGCAGGCCATCGGGCCGCACTTCGCCCCGAAGGCGCACAATGCTTTTGGCCCATTTTCGCGCGTTATCCAACTGGTTGCCCAGCAGTTCCGAAAGATCATGTGCATCAAACGGCGTGGAGAAATCATGCGCCATGTCGAGCTGCCATTCTAACGGGGCCTCGCGCGGAAAGCGCTTGATGGCATCCAGCATCCGCTCAGCCACCGGCCGCGCCGGAGACACCGCAACACCGGGCGCGCGCACCCGCACCCGCGCCAGCTCGCGCTCAATAAAATGGGACATGCTGGCGATTTGAGAGTCAATTTCACCGGCGGCGGCCACATCCCCCTTTTTGCGTAAATCCCGCGCGATGGTATTGATGATGGTAAGGGGGGTTTTGAGCCCATGCGCCAAATCACTTGCCCGCTCGCGCGCTTGGGTGACCGTGATTTCGTGCAGGTCCAAAAGCTCGTTTACCTCACTGGCCAGCGGCTGCACTTCGGAGGGGAAGTTGCCTTCCAGCCGCATATCTTTGCCGCTGCGCACCCGCTCGACCTTTTTGCGTAAGGTCTCCAAAGGGGCGAGCCCGAGCTTAACCTGCACCCAAGAGGCAAGAATAAGGCCGAGGAAAATAATAGCCATCCAGAAAAACATGGATTTTTGAAACCCTGCCGCAGCCTTTTTCACCTCGGTTTGATCTATAGCGATGGTCAGTTCTACAAAGCTTGGATTGGCATCAGGGCCCACACGCACGGCGCGACTCAAGGCTAAAAGCGGCTCACCAATCGAGGAGGTTAGGACCGCGCGCTCAAGCACCCCCGCTTCAAGCGCTATTGGTATATCCATGCCCCCCGTCCATAAGGAGCGAGACACCACTTGCGGGTGGCCGCTGCGGCGTGCTTGCCAATAAAGCCCGCTAAACGGGGCTTCAAAACGCGGGTCAAGCAAGGGCGCTACCACCAAATCTCCGGCATCATCAAAGGAAAGATTGGCAGTGAGCTGATCAAGATGCGCCCCAAGCTCGGCATAAACCCGATCTTCAAAATAGTGGCTGAATTGAGTGGAAAGGACAAAGCTGATGGTGCCAAGCGCCA
>JAJRRX010000359.1 GCA_024279075.1 Alphaproteobacteria bacterium
CCGCCGAGGGATTGCATGTCGGTTTGTGGGCGGGGGAATTCGTCACGGTCCAGAATGGTGAGGCCGTTGCGGTCCTTGATGGTGATTAGGGATTTGTCAAAGCGGCCCTCGTCTTGGGCGATTTTGGTGCGACGCTGGGATTCCATGGCATAGGCGTCTACATCCTCGCGGGAGAAACCATACTCGGTGGCGATAATATCAGCCGAAATGCCCTGCGGCACGAAGTAGATTTTGTTTGCCAGCTCAGGGTCCACCGCTACGGCAGCACCGTCAGACCCCATCGGCACGCGGCTCATCATCTCGACGCCGCCGGTCACATAAGCCTGCCCCGCGCCGCCGCGAATTTGCATGGCCCCAAGGTTGGTGGCCTCCATTGCAGAGGCGCAAAAGCGGTTGATGCTCAGGCCCGGCACGCTTTCGGCGTAGTCAGACAGCAGCACGGCAGAGCGCGCCAAGCAGCCGCCTTGCTCCATCACTTGGGTCACGTTGCCCCAAATCACATCTTCCACCGCTTCGGTGTCTAGGTTGTTCCGCTCGGCCAGCGCGTTCAGGATATCGGCGGACAGGCGCACGGATGTGACCTCGTTTAGCGATCCGTCTTTGCGGCCTTTGCCACGCGGGCTGCGCACGGCGTCATAGATATAGGCTTCGTTCATAATAGTCTCCGTTCAAGCTTGCGGCAGGGGGTGGCCCTGCATCAAATCATAAGGGTGTTTCCAGTTGGGAAGCTGGCGGATGTTTTCCAGCCACGCTTCAATATGCGGGTATTGGCTGCGGTCCATGCCGAAGGGTTCGTCATAAAACAGGTAGGACGAGCAGGAAAAATCGGCGGCGGTGGGGGCTTGGCCCACCACCCAATCGCGGCCTTCTAGGTGGGCGTTGAGCGTGGCAAGGGCGGCTTGGCAACGGCCCTGCATGAAAGCAATCACTTCGGCGTTGCGGTGCTTTTCTGGTAGGAAATTGGCAATGAATCGGGTCATGCCGAATTGACTGGAGCCTTTGTGGTTGTCCCACAATACCCAGCGTAGCACCTCGCGGGCGTCGCCCTTGGCGGGGGCGTATTTTCCGGTTTTCTCGATCAGGTAATCAAGGATGACGCCGGATTGGGTGAGGGTGGTGTCACCATCGACCAGCACTGGGACTTCGCCCATTTCATTGATCGCCCGAAACTCGGGGCTGCGGGATTCGCCTTTGAAAAAATCAACGAAGACGTCCTCCCACGGCGTGCCTGAAACATTCAGATAGTTGGCGACTTTGTAGGCGTTGCCTGATTGGGCGAAGCAATAAAGTTTCATTACAGGTTCCTCGCGATCAACTCTTTCATAATCTCGTTGGTACCACCATAAATGCGTTGAACGCGGGCATCGGTCCACATTTCGGCAATCGGATATTCCATCATGAAGCCATAGCCGCCGTGGAGTTGCAGGCACTCGTCCAGCACCTCGCATTGCAAGTCTGAAAGCCAGTATTTGTTCATCGCGGCGGTTTCGACTGTGAGGGTTCCGGCCAAATGGGCCGTGATACAGCTATCCAGAAAAGCGCGGGCAACGATGGTGTTGGTTTTGGCTTCGGCCAGTTTAAAGCGGGTGTTTTGGAACTGCGTGAGCGGGCCGCCAAAGGCTTCGCGTTCTTTGCAATATTCGATCGTCATTGCCACGCCGGCTTCCATAGCGCCAACCGCCCCCGCGCCGATGATCAGGCGCTCTTGCGGGAGTTGTTGCATCATCTGGTAGAAGCCTTGGCCCTCTTCGGTGCCGAGCAGATTTTCTGGCGGAATCTCGACATTATCAAAAAACAGCTCGGAGGTGTCGGCGGATTTCAGGCCGATTTTGTCAAGGTTGCGGCCACGGGTGAAGCCTCTGGCACCCGCAGTTTCCAGCATAATCAGCGAAATGCCCTTGGCCCCGTCTTCCTCGCCGGTTTTACAGGCGACCAAGATCAGGTCAGCGTGCTGGCCATTGGTGATGAAGGTTTTAGCCCCGTTCATGCGATAGGCATTACCATCGAGCACCGCGCGGGTTTTGATTTTTTGCATGTCGGAGCCGCCGGATGGCTCGGTCATCGCCAGCGCGGCCACCAGCTCGCCGGTGGCCATTTTGGGGAGCCAGCGCTGCTTTTGTTCTTCGGTGCCATAGGCCAGAATGTAATGGGCGACGATGCCGGAATGGATACCATTGCCCCAGCTCGCGAGGTTTTCGCGCCCTGCCACCATGTAGATCACGCTGTCATGGCCGAAATCACCGCCCGCGCCGCCGTATTCCTCGGGGATGGAGGCACAAAGCAGGCCAAGTTCGCCCGCTTCATACCAGCTATCGCGGTCCATCTGCCCTTGGGTGCGCCACTTTTCATATTTCGGCTGCCATTTTTCCTGAAAGAAAGAATGAGTCATTTCTTCGAGCATTTTATGCTCGTCAGTCATCCACGGGGAGGGCAGGTTGGTGAAATTCATAGGCTAAAAGTCCTCAGCGGCTAGGGCCATAACCGGCGTAGCGCCGGAGGTAATGCGCGCTAGATGCAGCGCGGTGGCAGGCAGCAAGCGTTGCATATAATAGCGGCCCGTGACCAGCTTATTTTGCAGGAACTTCGCGTCAGCCGCGCCCGCGTCCAAGCCCTCTTGCGCGGCTTTTGCCATTTGCGCCCACATCAGGCCAAGGCAGGTGTGGCCGAAGAGGTGCAGGAAGTCGGTGGAGCCGGCAAGGGCCGCGTTCGGGTCTTTCATGCCGTGCTGCATGAAGAACATCGAGGCAGCTTGCAGGTCTTTGCTGGCGGCTTTGAGGGGCTCCAGGAAGTCGTCTTTAAGCACTTCGCTTTCGGCGTTATCCTTGATAAAACCCTTCACGAGGTCGAAGAAGGCCATGACATGCTTGCCGCCATCAGTGGCGAGTTTGCGGCCCACGAGGTCCAGCGCTTGCACGCCGTTGGCCCCTTCATAAATCATGGTGATCCGCGCATCGCGGACAAACTGGCTCATGCCTTGCTCTTCAATATAGCCGTGGCCGCCGAATATTTGCTGGGCCTGCACCGTGGACTCGAAACCCTTGTCGGTGAGGAAACCTTTCATTACAGGGGTGAGGAGCGACACCAGCCCATTGGCGGCTTCATCATTGCTGCGGTGGTGGGCGTCGATCATGGTTGCCCCCCAAAGCAGGAAGGCACGGCCAGCTTCGATGAAGGCCTTTTGGTCCATCAAGGCGCGGCGAATATCTGGATGCACGATCAGCGGGTCGGCGGGGCCGTCGGGATTTTCGGTGCCCGTTACGGCGCGGCCTTGCAGGCGGTCGCAGGCGTATTCCACGGCGTTGGTATAGGCGGCTTGGGCTTGGGACAGGCCTTGGAGGCCAACGCCGACGCGGGCTTCGTTCATCATAGTGAACATGGCGCGCAGGCCTTTATGGGCCTCGCCAACGAGGTAGCCCTCGGCATCGTCAAAGTTCATCACGCAGGTGGAATTGCCGTGAATGCCCATTTTTTCTTCGAGGTTACCACAGGCCACGCCATTGCGCACGCCAAGGCTGCCGTCTTCCTTCACAAGGAATTTTGGCACGATGAATAGGGAAATACCCTTCACGCCTTCAGGCCCACCGGGGATTTTGGCCAGCACGAGGTGGATGATATTATCCGCCATGTCATGCTCGCCCGCCGAGATGAAAATCTTCTGGCCGGTAAGCTTGTAGCTGCCGTCATCTTGCGGCTCGGCCTTGGTGCGCAAAAGGCCCAGATCGGTGCCGCAATGGGGTTCCGTCAGGTTCATGGTGCCGGTCCACTCACAGGTCACCATCTTGGGCAGGAACTTTTGCTTTAGGTCATCAGAGGCGTGGGCGTGAATGGCCGAATAGGCCCCGTGGGTCAGGCCCGGATACATGTTGAGCGACATATTCGCGCCCGCCTGCATTTCACCTACGGCGGCATTGAGCACATAAGGCATGCCTTGGCCGCCATATTCAGGGTCACAATCCAGCCCCGTCCAGCCACCCTCGCGCAGGGTATCAAAGGCCGCCTTAAAGCCCTTGGGCGTGCGCACTACGCCATTTTCCA
Source organism: Alphaproteobacteria bacterium (assembly GCA_024279075.1). Lineage (GTDB taxonomy): Bacteria > Pseudomonadota > Alphaproteobacteria > Rhodobacterales > Rhodobacteraceae > UBA3077. The sequence continues at coordinate 4,036 of JAJRRX010000359.1, forward strand.
GCACGCAGCCCTCCGTATCACCCACCGCATTAAGCGGCGCCATCACATCCCGCGCGATCTTGGCCGCCTCTTCCAGAATGGCACCGGTGAAGTCCGGCTCCAGCTCGTCATAGCCGGGGGTGGCGGATTCGTGGACCTTCAGCACATCGTGCAGAATAAATTCCATGTCCTTTTGCGGCGGGGTATAGATCGGCATATTTCTCTCCTATTCGGCGGCTTTCAGGCCGCGCTCGGCAAGGGCATTTTCCACCCAGCCAAGCTGTTCGCTTAAATCTTCAATGGCGTTATTGAGCTCGTCGCGCTGGGCTTTCATGGCGGCAAGCCGCTCGATGCCAAGCTCATAGGTGCGCGTAAGCTGCGTGGTTTGTTGGTCGTCGATATTGTAAAGCTCCAGCAGTTGCCGGATTTCCTCAAGGCTGAAGCCAAAGCGCTTGCCTTGTAGAATGAGCTTAAGGCGGGCGCGGTCCGACTTGGTGAAAAGCCGCTTTTGCCCAATGCGCTGCGGGTAAAGCAGCTCTTTTGACTCGTAAAAGCGCAGGGTGCGTGGGGTCACGCTGAAAGCCTCGCACATTTCGCCAATGGTATAGGTTTGATCATTCATAACATATCCTCCTCGTTTCATTGACGTTGACGTAAGTGACTTCTGCGGGGCTTCAAGTGACGTTGACGTTAACGTAAGTAACATAAGCCGTCAACTCACGTTTTTGGCACCACTTAAGGGAGAATATGACATCTAAAGTGTTGAATGTATTGAGTTTGAATTTTGTAACATTGTTCATATTAAAGCCGATAATTTTATGTGAAATAGTGAAAAGAGGTTGCAATTTCGGGCCAATGCGCTGCTGATAGCGCAAGAAATTTAGCCAAGGAGGCGGAAATGCCTGAGAAAAAAGCCCGCATTGCCAAGCAATTTATTGCGGCAATCCCCCATGCCCGCGCGCTGGAAATGAGCGTGGATCAGGTGCTCTCAGGGCGGGCCGAGCTTTCTCTGCCTTATAATGAGCGCCTGATTGGGGACCCTGAAACGGGGGTGCTGCATGGTGGTGTTGTTACGGCTTTGCTGGATACCGCGATGGGCACAGCGGTGGTAAGCCACCCGCAGAGCACGGGCGGCACCGCAACGATTGACTTGCGGATCGACTATATGCGCGGGGCGACGCCGGGCCAACGGCTGCGGGCCGAGGCCGAGTGCTACCGCGTAACCCGCAGCGTGGCGTTTGTGCGCGCCACCGCCTATGACGAGAGCGACGAACCCGTAGCGGCGGCGGCGGGCGCATTTACCGTCGAAGGGGCGAAGCCATGAAAAAGCCAGAACCTGTGCAGGTGATCAAACAACGGCGCGATGCTGCGCTGGCCGAGCTGGTCGGGGGCATCCCCTTTATAGGCTTCCTCGGGGTTCAGTTTGAACGGCGCGGCGACGAACTAACCGCGACCCTGCCTTATATTGAACACCTTGTTGGCAACCCGATCCTGCCTGCCCTGCACGGCGGGGCCGTGGGGGCGTTTCTTGAAATCGCAGCACAAATCGAGCTCGGCTGGCAGACCTATTGGCCACAATTCGAGGCGGGGGCAACAGGGCCAAAGCTAATCCCGAAAACCATTGATTTTACGGTGGATTACCTGCGCACCGGCCTGCCGCGCGACGCCTATGCGCGCGCCGTGGTCAACCGCTCAGGGCGGCGATTTGCCAGCGTGCATGTGGAAGCATGGCAGGATAACCGCAGTAAGCTATTTGCGCAGGCGACGGGGCATTTTTTGATGCCAAGGCTGTGAACCTCGGTTGCGGCGCGTCTAGCGCTGCGCTACTCTGAGATGTAGCGCGCGCGCCGCGCTGCGACGTAAGCGCTGGTGGTAAGGCGGAACTTTGGGAGATCGTGCATGAAAAACTGGCTTATTGGGGCATTGTTTCTGAGTGCGGTGCCTGTGGGTGCTGTGGCGCAAAGCTGCGCATTTGCGCCGGAGATTTTGGCAGCAGCAGACCGGATATTGGAGGTTAGGCCACAGATGCCGCGTATTCTACAGACATGGAATGGGGCGGATGCGGTATACTTCAAGCTAAAATATGAAGGGCTGGAAACCGAGAACGGGCTGATGCTGATTGAGCGCATTGCGTCGGAACTTAACCGTCAGCCACACAGGTTTGAGTGGATGACAGAAGCCTATGTGATTGCCAAGTTAGGTGTGGATGAGGAGCTTTCATAAATTGGCCCAACCAAGCTGGAAGCTTTTGCTGATATTTCCTTAGTTGGCTTGCGAGCGCTTATTTTGGCTGACGGCGGGGGGCGTTTTTTTGAACTGGATCGGGAATGGCGCGATGCAGGGCTAACAGGACTGTTAAGGAGCAGTGGCGACGCCCCAGTGGCGGCTGCCATCTCTGACCAGCCCGATAGGTTTTTAAGTGACTTCGCGGTGCGAGCCGAGGTGTTTGGGGCGCTAAATATCGCTGGCTATGTGCTTTCTATGCGAACCGACCTGACGGATTATACTGATTTTTTGCAACGCGTCGGCGGCACCGAAGGCTTTGAAGCTTATCCCAATCAAAGCCTGAACGCTGGCTTGCTATTGTTGCGAGATCGTGAGCGGGAAAAGCCGTTGCTGCCGACTATCCAAAACCGCTCTTTTTGGGGAGGGGATAAGCTATATGCATAGCTTGGCGGTTCAGCTATATGGGCAGGACTCTGGGCTTTTATCCCTGTTGTTGTCTCAGTCTCCACAATACGTGAATGGCGATGTAGCCCGCGCATATTTGGCTGAAATGGAGGCAGGGAATGAAGGGTTGGCGACGGATGCCGACATTGCATGGGATTTTATTTTGCGAGAAATGGTGCTGCGCAACGGAGCGTTTGAGACATTCCAAGCCTTGAAAGGGTTTGAAATCGGGAATCGTGTGCGCCACTATTCCGGCCTTTCTCTGGATACGCTGAGTTGGGCTTCTGCCAAGCTGGCGCTTTTGCCATATATGAGCGGGGAGGTGGCCACGGTGCCGGAAAGGCTAAGCCATCTACCTCCCAAATTTGACTGGGCGAAATGGGCGCAGATTGCGCATATGCTCCGGTCGGGCGGAGGTGCGCAGCTTGACGAAGAGGCCCGAGTGATAGCGGCTGAGCTGCTATTTTCAAGTGGAAATACCGAAGCCGCTTTTGCCCTACTGCGCGGTCTTCCTGTGCGCGAAGAGCTAAAGGTAACGCGGGATTTTATAGTACGGTTAGGGCGGCTGTGTGGAGAGGAAAGTCTGCCCGGGCAGTCAAGGCTCGTTGGAGCCGGATCTTTGATTTATAGTTTCGCGGCCTCTGAATAAACTTGACGCTTGGCAACGCGCCCCGTTACGCCTAGCCTCCCCCCTTCGTTCACCCCTTTCAAGGAGCCAATGTGGCCAGTGTTGAAGTAACCCATAAGCGCGTGCTGACGATTGCGCTGCCGATTGTGCTTTCCAATGCTACGGTGCCTATATTGGGCGCGGTGGATACGGGCGTAATCGGCCAGCTTGGGCTGGCGGCACCGATTGGGGCGGTGGGCATTGGGGCGGTGATACTCTCGGCGCTTTACTGGCTGTTTGGCTTTTTGCGCATGGGGACCTCGGGGCTGGTGGCGCAGGCGCGCGGGGCAGGGAAGCCCGGCGAAGTGAGTGCGCTGCTTATGCGCGGGCTGATGATTGGCGGCGTGGCGGGGCTGGGGGTGTTGGCGCTGCAAATACCGCTGTTTTGGGCGGGGTTTTGGCTGTCTCCGGCGTCGGCAGAGGTTGAGGGGTTGGCGCGGACTTATATGAGCATTCGCGTGTGGGGCGCGCCGGCGGCGATCTCGATTTATGCGCTTACCGGTTGGCTGATCGGTATGGAGAAAACCAAGGCGGTTTTTATGCTGCAAATATGGATGAACGGGGTGAATATTGCGCTCGACCTGTGGTTTGTGCTCGGGCTTGGCTATGGCGTGGAGGGCGTAGCTGTGGCGACGCTGATTGCTGAATGGAGCGGGGTGGCGCTGGGGCTTTACCTGTGCCGCGCGGCGTTTCAGGGCGATAAATGGCGGCAATGGGCGCGGATATTTGATGTGGTTAAGCTCAAGCGCATGGCCGTGGTGAATAGCGATATCATGATCCGGTCTATCCTGCTGATGGGCAGCTTTATGACGTTCCTGTTTCTGGGGGCTGGGCTGGGGGATATCACCCTCGCGGCCAATCAGATTATGCTGCAATTCGTGGAAATCACCGCCTATGCGCTGGACGGGTTTGCCATTTCGGCAGAGACCTTGGTTGGGGGCGCGCTTGGGGCGCGCAATCGGCCCGCGTTGCGCCGTGCAGTGCTCTATGCCAGCTTTTGGGCCCTCATAGGGGCCGTGCTGATGACTCTGTTTTTTGCCCTTTTTGGCCCATGGTTAATTGCAGTAATGACCACAGCCGAGCCAGTGCGCACAGAATCACTGCGTTACCTCTGGTGGATGGTTGCCTTCCCGCTTATTGGCCTACCAAGCTGGATGTTTGACGGGATTTTCATCGGGGCCACCCGCACACGAGAAATGCGGCTGGCGATGCTGCAATCTACCATTGCCTACGCCCTGTTTTTGGCCGTCCTGCTGCCGCTGATGGGCAACCACGGGCTGTGGCTGGCCTTGATGCTGTTTGACATTGTGCGCGCGCTTACTTTGTGGCGCTATTATCCGGCGCTGGAGGCAAGCGCGGATTAAGGGGGCTGAACTCGCGGGGCGGGAACATACTCAGATCGCTTGCGTTTCCTAAGACCCGTCGGGTTCAGGCGGGTGTGCTGCCGCCCGAATGGTGAGTTCGCCAAAACTGTATTTTGATAATATCGTGATGGTCGTGCTGGCATCGCTTGGCTCGGCAAACGAAATATAAGGCCTGCCGCCAATATCGAGCCTGATATTGCTGCGGGGCGCGTAGAGTTGAAATTCCACCCTGCCGGCATAGCCTGGGCCAAAATCGACGGTACAACTCCCCACAGACCAGTTTTCGTCAACTGTGCTAGTTTCTGGCAGGGTAGGGGGCGGTATCGGGCAGCCAAAGGTTTGCCCGTGGGTCCCCTCCGCCGAAATGCGGACAAAGCGCCAGTAGCCCTCAAAAACATGGCCGTCAGCCTCGGCGTTAACCTTGATGAGGGTTTCAGACAGATTGGCTTGCGCGTGCAGTGGTGGCGCGGCCACCAAAAGCAGAAGCGACAGAAAAGACCGTGCATGCTTGAACATTGTGAACACCTCCTTCGGCAGAGGATAACATGCGCGGGCTGTTATCCCAAAACTATTTTCAGCACGGATTCTGGTGGGCGCCCGATTGCCGCTTTGCCCGCGTGGCGCACCACGGGGCGTTCGATAATGGCAGGATGCTCGGCCATGGCTTTGATCAGGGTATCATCATCGGCAGCCTCTAGGCTAAGCGCTTTGAAGGCGTCATCGTTTTGCCGGATCAGCTCGATAGGGGCTTTGCCGAGGGCTTCTAGCACGGCGCGAATATCGGCCTCGGAGGGGGCGTTGTCCTTATAAAGAACAATCTCCGGCTCTACCCCGCTTTCCTTGAGCAGCTCAAGGGTTTGGCGGGATTTGGAGCAGCGTGGGTTGTGCCAGATTTGCGTGGTCATAGGTAGGTTTCCTTATCAGTGCCAACAGCGTCCACGATATTGGTGATGCCGTTTTTGGCCAAGAGGGCGTCTAGCCCGTGGGCAATATCAGCCGCGAGGCCTATGCCTTTATAGGCCAGTGCAGTGTAGAGTTGAAGCGCGCTTGCCCCTGCCAGAATTTTTGCAAGAGCTTGCTCGGGGGTGCCGATGCCGCCCACCCCGATCAGCGGTAGCGCGCCCTCGGTAAGCTGGGAAAGCCGCGCGAGAATGCGGGTGGAGTGCTCAAACAGTGGCTGGCCAGAAAGCCCACCAGCTTGGGCCGCATGGGCGCTTTGCAGGCCTTCACGATTAAGGGTGGTATTGGTGGCGATAATGCCAGAAATACCGGTTTCAAAAGCCACGTCTACAATTTCCCCAAGGGCGATATCATCCAGATCAGGTGCTATTTTCAGGAAAATCGGTAGGGCGGTTGGCAGGGTGGCGCGGGCGTCCATCACGCCCATGAGCAGGGCTTTTAGCGCGGCTTTTCCCTGCAAATCTCGTAAGCGTTCTGTGTTGGGAGACGAGACATTAACGGTGGCAAAATCGACATGGGAGCCGATAGCCAAGAGCACCTGCGCAAAATCTTCCGCGCGGTTTTTTCTGTCTTTATTGGCGCCAAGATTAATGCCGACAATACCACTGCGCGGGCGGCTCAGGCGCGCGGCGATGGCCTCCATCCCTTGGTTGTTAAAGCCAAAACGGTTAATGGCGGCGGCATCCGGCGTCAGTCGAAAAAGCCGCGGTTTTGGGTTGCCGGGCTGCGGGCGCGGGGTGGCGGCACCAACCTCGATAAAGCCAAAGCCAGCTTGCAGCAACGGCGCAATGGCAACCGCGTTTTTATCAAACCCCGCAGCAAGACCAACCGGATTGGGTAAGGTGAGGCCTGCGACAGAGGAGGCGAGCCGTGGAGATGTAATGGGGCCAATCGATGGGCCAAGGCCAAGGCGCAATGCCTTTAGCGCAACACTATGAGCGGCCTCGGGGGGCAGGAGGTGCAGGGCGGGTAGGGCCAGTCTGCTCAGCGCGGACTTCATTGCATCTCAGGCGGGAAGCTGTGGCCCGCGCCTTCAACAGGCAAAGGCTTGGCCCAGATCACATCGCTGAGCCGGAGAGGGCGATAGAGATGCGGAAAAAGGGCACCGCCGCGTGAGGGCTCCCATTTGATCTCGTCACAACCCTTGGCTTCAACTGCGAGCAGCATGAGCCCCTCAACCCCGGCAAAATACTTGGCAGCCGTTTCAGCAGCTTGCGCGGCGGTGGAGAAATGGATGTATCCATCGGCAAGATCAATCGGCGCCCCTTGGGTTTTGCCCTCGGCTTCTAGTGTGCGCCATTCATCGGCGCGAAATATTTTGTAAATCAGCATGGGTTTCATGTGCCGCGCATTGCAGGCTTCGTCAAGCATTAGCGACGGATTGGCTAAATTTTGTGGCAGTTTTGACCAAAAACTTAAGCTTAAATGGAGGCAGGCGCGGGCAAATATTAACGAAGTGCTTACGATTATAGCTGATCTTTACGGCGTAATGGCGGTAACCAAAGGGGCGCGAATGTCACTTTTTATGCAAAATATGCTGGATATTTCAACCGGGCACCTAACAGAAGAAACGCGTAAGCGCATGGGCGAGGATTCACGAAATTTTTTCGTTGGCAAGCCTTGCTCCCTGCCATTTGCGGTAAAAGGCAGCAGTTATGGCTGGTTTATTGATGTGCGCGATGCCGATGAGCGCGCAGTTTCGGGCGCGCCATACCCGTTTGACATCATTGATTGCTATGAGCTGGCATTGCGCATGGGCTGCTCATACATCCTGTTTGATCGTGATGCCGAGCGCCATGCAGAGCTTAACTGGTATGGAGATCGATCCCAAGCGGCATATGTGGATGAAGGCGAGGGCATTGTAGCGCCACCGAAGGATGAGCCCGCGCTGACCGTCAATCATTTTAAGGCAATGTTTAATCAGACATAAGCTTGGTGATTCGGCAAATTTTGCCCAATACGTTAAATATTGCTTAATTTTCCTTAAAGCCGCCCGCCTCAGGCACCGAACTATCGCCATGGTTGGGCTGGGATTTTGCTTTTCGCGACATTTCTGCACTTGGGTTTTATACCATGTTTTCAACTTCTTGACCCATAAACTTAGCAAAAACGGGAGCCTATTAAACATAAAACCACATTAAGGCGAAATTTTCCTCCTATTTAGGGCATGATGTTGTATAAGTGTATCGTGCATGTAGAGTATTTTAGTCAGTGCCGCCGTGTTATCAGTTTTACTTTACATGCACACTTATTGCTTGAGTAGTGCACAATATTACCGCAATTCTGGCATTTCACATAATTTCCATTATTCAACAAATTCTTACCCAAAACCTTCGGGAAAAGCAGGCTGTGCATAAAGTATTTTAAGAGTTGGCTTTATGTGCCCTAATTCATGGCTTGCGCGATCAAGACGCCGCCAACAACCAGCACAATCCCCGCCAGCACCGCCATCGCGATTTTGGATTTTGACCAAGGGCGCTCGCCTTTAACCTTGCCGGTTTGCCCATTAACCACAAAGCGGTAGGTTTTGCCTTGGTATTTGTAGGCCGCCAGCCAGACAGGCAGCAAAACATGCTTAAAAGTAAGCGCGCTCAAGGTGGTGTTGAGTGCGTTTATACGTTGCTCGTCTCCGCCGATATCCCGGCGCACCAGCGCACGAATTTCGCGCTCCATAAGGGCCTCTGCCTCGGTAAAACCTTCACTAAGTTCAACGCTATAAGCCTCGGCGCTGTAGCCAGCGATGTAATTCGGGCTAAAGTCCTTCAGGGCTGAAAGATCCCACGGGGCGAGTTTATCGGTAAAGCGCTTGGGCAAGGCCTTAGAGGCGAGCACAAGGATATCATCAAACCACTTGGAAACATGGCCAGAAACCCGATGCCAACGGACCTTGCGGACTTGCCGCGTTTTGGTGACCGATTTGCCGTTTTCCGTGGCCGTATAGGTTTGGGTTACATAGTAATAAGTGCCGCGCTGGCCAGCGTAATCGGATTCAGACTGCGCGTCATACGTCCAGTATGGCACATACATGCCTTGCATTTTCCGGCCTTTTCGGGCGTATTCTTGTAAGTTGTTTGGTGCAAACCAAAGCTTGCCGAGCCATTTGCCCATCTCGTCGCGCGCTTTATCTTCTGACAGCACAAAAGGCATCACGCCTTTGGGTTTTATCTGCTTGGTCGTGCGTGGCTCCAGCACAATCGGGCTGGCGCAAAACGGGCACTCGAGGGAATAGGAATCGCCCTCAAATTCCACCTGTGCGCCACAGTTGGAGCAATCGGTGACGCGGGCTTCTTCCATGTCCTCCTCGGGGAGGTCATTATTGAGCGCAGCTTTAAAGTCGAGCTCGGTATTGGCAAGGCCGGTTTCGCCTTCACCGTCAAAATCCTGTTCATGGCCGCAATAGGGGCATTTTAATTTGTTGGCTTCGGGGTCAAAGCGCATTTCGGAGCCGCATTCCGCGCAGGGAAAGCGAAATTCTTCGGAATCGTCGGTTGTGGGTTGGTCAGACATATTTTGGCCCCGAAAGGGTTAGGTTTCGGGGCCAGTATGCGGATTTAAGCAAAGGCTGCAAGCCTTTATGCAGGTGGCGGCGGCGGTGGTGGCGATACCGTAAACAGCTGCGCCAGCTCAGCAATATCCCCTGCCGGCTTCCAGCCATCTTGGCCAGCGGACCATACCGTGGTGTCTCGCTTTAGCTTACCTTCCGAGACCATACGGCCAAGAGCGGCCCGTGAAAATGGCCCCCGCGTTACCCCATTTTCGGCGATGTGCCACACGGTTTCAACCGGCGGCGGCGGCGGCATAGCTGCGGCTGGCGCTGCGGCTTGCGGCTGGGCCATATTACCGGCCATGTTTTGCGCCATCGCCATGCCCATACCCATGCCAAGGCCAGCGCCCATACCGCCACCCCCACCGGGGTTATTGGCGGCGTCGCCCATAGCTTCTGCGGCGGCAAACTGGGTGTATTTGTGCAAATCACCCACTACGCCCATGCTGGTGCGCTTGTCCATTGCCTCTTCCACAGCAGCAGGCAGCGAGATGTTTTCGATCAAGAACACTGGCATTTCCAAGCCGTATTCGGCCATCTGCGGTGAGACCTGCTCCTCAATAATCTGGCTCAGGCTTTCCATATTCGCGGCCATATCCAGCACCGGAATTTTGCTGCTGGCAACGGTGTTAGTAAAGCGCGGCACAATCAGGTTGCGAATTTGGCTGCTAATTTCGTCGGTCGTAAATTCACCATCGGTGCCAACGATCTCGCGCATAAAGGTGGCAGGGTCGCTCACCCGAATGGTATAGGTGCCAAAGGCGCGAATACGCACGACGCCGAACTCCGGGTCGCGGCACATAATCGGGTTTTTGGTGCCCCATTTAAGGTCCTGAAACCGTGTGGTGTTGATGAAATAAATCTCAGATTTAAACGGGCTTTGGAAGCCGTGATCCCAGTTTTGCAACGTGGTCATCACCGGCATATTGTTGGTTTCAAGCATATACATGCCCGGCGAGAATACATCAGCCAACTGGCCCTCATGAATAAACACCGCCGCTTGGCCTTCGCGCACCGTAAGCTTGGCGCCGTATTTTATCTCGTTGCCACGGCGCTCAAATCGCCATACCAACGTATCGTCGGTGTCATCAGTATGCTCGATGACGTCAATAAATTCGCCACCTAAAAAATCAAAAATGCCCATGCGGGACCTCCTAAAAACAATTATCTAGTCTTAACTTAAGCACTTAAGCGGGTGCAAACAATGTTTTTATCACCAAATATCCTCAATAATCGTCGGTAATAGCGGGGCAATTGCGCTGGCGGCCATGCCGCTATGCAAACGGGAATCGTATAAAATACGCAGTAAAAGCTCATCATGCTGTGTCAGCGCCGCGAATTCTTCGTCGTCATTGAAAATCGACGGTCGGGCGGCAGGGCTATCATTGGTTAGGCCTAAGGCTTGCGCCATTTCCTCCATTACGCAGGCATTGCGCTGGGCGATGGAATGCTCCGATTTGATCAAGATCAGCGAGGAGCGATAGCTATCAGGGCTGCGCTCATCTGAAAGCGAAAACGCAGCGCAGAGGAGATCGACCGCGCTATTGCCAAAAGCATCTTCTACTTCGCGCGGCGGTGCGGTTACATAGCGGCCAAGTTTGCGAGCGATGCGGGGTTGCTCCTCACGGCTGAGGAAAAACACCACCATATTGGCCCGCTCACCCTCTGCCACGACGCGCATGTCGAGGCCGGTTAACCGCGCGAGGCGGCGGGTATATTGGGCCACAGCGGTGGCGTTAAACTGGGCGTCTGATTCGGCTGTGCTATCACCATTGACCACCCGCACCCGCACCGGCCCATCATAGCGGCGCAAGTTGGAAGGGGCCTCCCCCGCCACATAGCGGCCATTCACGGTTTGATATTCATCA
>JAJRRX010000360.1 GCA_024279075.1 Alphaproteobacteria bacterium
CGCCGCAATCATCCGCCCCACAGCGCCGCTATGGCGCTGATAAAACGCCTCGGCAGCCTGTTGGTTGCGCTCTAAAAACGCTGTGTCCTCCAGCCGGGCCTGAAGCGCCTCCACCAGAGCATCTATGGTTTGGCATTGGGTCAAAACACCGGCTTCCATGGCCTCAATCGCCGGAAAGTCGATGGTCCAGGTATATGGCCCCACGCAAACGGGTTTTTTAAGCGCCAAGGCTTCGATCACGTTATGGGCGCCCGAGGGGATAAACCCGCCGCCAACAACTACGATATCAGCCAAAGCGAGGTAGAAATACATTTCGCCAAGGGAATCCCCGAGCAGCACATCACCCAGATCAGTGGTCAAGGCAAGGCTTTCATCAAGGCATGCCGTGCGGTTTTGCACCTGTAACCTAGCGGCATTTAGCAAAGCGCCAACGGCTTGAAATCGCTCCGGAGCGCGGGGTACATAGGTGATGAGCGGCGCGGGCTGGCCAAGGGCAAAAAATCGCTGCCGTAATTGCAGGATCATGTCGAGATACATCTCGTCTTCACCCTCAACCACGCTGGCGATGGTGATAACCTGCCGCCCCTGAAGTTGTGCTGAGCGGATGGCGCTTGCGGCTGCTAGCATTGGCGCGGGCAGGGCGCGGTCAAACCGCAGCTCGCCCGTCATTTCCACGTTTTGCGCACCAAAGTGGCGGAACCGCGCGGCATCGGGCTCTGATTTTATCAAGAGCCCCACAAAGCCTGAGGCCAAGCGCCCGCGCAAGCCAAAATGGCGCTTGTCGCGCTCGAAACTGTTCGCCGGATAGTGACCATTGCACAAAAACAGTGGCACGCCATGTTTGCGCGCACTAGCGATCATGCGGGGCCACATTTCCACCTCCATCACTAGCCCGAACTTGGGCGAAAATGCTTTGAAGAAGCGCCGAAACACCCAATCATATTCCAGTGGCACCCATACCGGCACCAACTGCCCCGAGGCATACTCGGCAGGAAAGAGTTTTTGCGCAGCGGCGCGGCCCGCAGGGGTGAAATGGGTGGTGACGACCCGCTCGCCATCATCCAGAAACTGCCGCAGCAAAGGCGCGGCTGAATTAACCTCGCCTAAAGATACCGCATGGACCCAAACCGCCCCTCGCAGGGTGGTTTTGTAAAACCCGAAGCGCTCCCTCAGGTGCGTACCATAGCGCGAGTCTTTGCGGTTGCGATGGAAAATATAAAGCAATATTAGCGGCAGCAAGAGCGCCATCAGCAGGGTATAAACCACAAGAACGACGCGCATGGTTAGGCTGTCAAACGGGGTTTTCATGCCTTATGCCTGCTCGGGGCCGTTAACATGGGTGCCCAAAAGCACTGCGGTATTGGCCCGCACATCGGTTTTCACCGTTTGCCCAAGGATGAGGTCATAATGCTTAGGGGCCGCCCCAAAACCTGGCCGCACCGAGCGAATAGTGTCAGGCGTGATCCTGTCTCCTGCCTTCAAATCTTTGACAAAGTAAAGCGAGCGGCGGAATTTCACATTTTCCCGCTCAGACGATTTACGCCCGTAATCCACCTTGCCAAGGGCTGACCACGCCGTGCGCGCCCCTTTGCAAAGGGCCGCAAATTCAGCGGGTTCCAGCGAAAAGCTATCATCTGGCCCGCCACCGCTGCGGTCCAGCGTAAAGTGCTTTTCAATAATAGACCCGCCGAGCGCGACACTGGTAATCGCGGTGGTGTTATCAAGCGTGTGGTCTGAAAGGCCAGTAACCAGCCCGAATTGCTCGATCATATCGGGAAGTGTCCGCAGGTTATATTGGTCCGCCGGCGCTGGATAGCCGCTGACACATAGCAAAACCGCCAGCTCCTTGCAGCCCCCCCCACGCGCCGCCGCAATCGCCTCTGCAATCTCAGCCTTGTCCGCCATGCCCGTTGAAATGATCAGCGGCTTGCCGGTGCTAGCGGCATAGCGGATCAACGGCAGGTCCACCGCTTCAAAGGAGGCAATTTTATAGGCGGGCGCGTTGAGATCCTCCAATAAGTCCACCGCGGTATTATCAAACGGCGAGGAAAACATGGTGAGGCCATTTTTGCGGGCGCGCTCAAAAAGCGGCTTGTGCCATTCCCACGGGGTAAAAGCCTCCTCGTAAAGCTCATAAAGCGTGCGGCCCGCCCAAAGGCCGCCCTCTATTTTGAATTCAGGCGCGTCGCTTTTCAGCGTAATCGTATCAGGCCGATAGGTTTGTAGCTTCACCGCATCCGCCCCCGTGGCCTTGGCGGCATCGACCATGCTCAACGCGGTATCCAAACTGCCGTTATGGTTGGCGGAAAGTTCGCAGATCACATAAGGCGGGTGGGCAGGGCCAATTTTACGGCCAGCGATACTAATTTCTTGGGCCATCGGCTAGAGCCTCCCTAAGATTTTGGCGAGCAGCTTAGGGCGCGCTTCGCCCCAGTCTTGCGCGAATATAGCTAAACGATGCACATCTTCATATCTATCATTCAGCTTTTTTTGTGCTTTAAAAAGGCCTTCCTCTGAAAACCCGAATTTGTGATGCAAGGCAATGACGGCGCTATTAAACCCTAGCACTTCGCAGCAAAGTTTATTGAGCGCCAGCGGGCCAAAGGCATGGTCCAGCGCCAGGAGCTCCATACGAGAGCCAGTGCCGCGTGGGGCATTAGGGCCAGTGTAAAACCCCCAAAAGGCTGTTTTATGGGCGGGACTAATTTCGGTAAAGTTAACCGCGCCAATGGCAGCGCCACCCGCTTCAAAAATGAGGTATTGGCTGCTTGGGTTTCCCTTGGTGCTGGCCCACCAATTTTGGTGCTTTTCCAGCGTAATCAACTGCTGTGTATACATATTTTTGCGCACTTCGGGTTGGTTGCGCCAGGCTAAAACCATCTCAAGGTCGCTATCTTGCATGGCCCGCAGCGCGCCGATTTTTCCGGTATTCGTCACCATGATTTCATCGCCTTCACGCATTTTTCCGCCCCTTTGCCATCGGTGATACTGTGCGCGCTGTGGGACAATGCGGCAAGGGCTTCTGGGGTGAGCTTGGCTAAAACCTCGTTTAGCTGCCTTTGCCAGCCTTTGGTGCGGGCATCTCCAAGTAGCGTCACTGCGCCGGAGGCATCAAGAAATTTTGCCGCCTCAAGTTGGTTATCGGCCAGTACCAAGGCCAGCGTCGGGAGGCCCAAACAACAGCGCTCCCAAGAGGTGCTGCCCGCCGCGCCGATGGCGAGGTCGCTTTTGGTCATTAGCTCGGCCATGTTGCTAACACCGACCAGCACTTCGCTTGGCCACGGCATCGCTGCCGCTGCGGCTTTTACCTCGGCCAGCCAAGGGGCGTGCGGCCCCATAACCACCTTTATTTCGGCCCCCTCAGGCAAAGCGCTGCTTTTCAACGCCGCCAGAATGTCACCTGTTACATTGTGCTGGTCCACCCCGCCCATAGTGATGAGCAGGGTTTTAAGCTCGCC
>JAJRRX010000361.1 GCA_024279075.1 Alphaproteobacteria bacterium
GAAATTCATATCGGGGTATTGGTCAGTGATGATCGGGATCAGGCGGCGGTGCTCTTTTGGCCCCACCGGAATTTCGCAGAGCTTGCCGATGAGGGGCTTGTAGCGCGCGTCATCAGGGTGAACGGCCACCGCGCCGTCGCCAAGCATGGTTTCGGGGCGGGTGGTGGCGATGGCGATGTAATCGCGGGTCTCGCGGAGGGTCTCGTTTCCGTCCTCGTCGCGCTCGATATATTCATAGGTGGCCCCGCCTGCGAGCGGGTATTTGAAGTGCCACATATGGCCGTCGACTTCGGTGTTTTCCACCTCCAGGTCAGAGATCGCGGTTTCGAATTTCGGGTCCCAGTTCACAAGGCGCGTGCCTTTGTAAATCAGGCCTTTGTTATACATATCCACAAACACCTTAAGCACCGCATCATGGAAACCCTCGTCCATTGTAAAGCGGTTGCGAGACCAATCGCACGAAGCGCCCAGCCGCTTGGTTTGCTCCATAATGGTGCCGCCGGATTGCTCTTTCCACTCCCAGACCTTCTCAAGGAACTTCTCGCGGCCCATCTCTTTACGGCCCTCATTGCCTGCCTCGGCCAGCTGGCGCTCGACCACCATTTGAGTGGCAATGCCCGCGTGGTCCTGCCCCGGTTGCCAGAGGGTGTCATAGCCCTGCATGCGCTTCCAGCGGATCAGAATATCCTGCAGGGTGTTGTTAAAGGCGTGGCCCATATGCAGCACGCCCGTCACGTTTGGCGGCGGGATCATGATGGTGAAGCTGTCCATGCCGTCCTTGGCATTGGCACCAGCCTTGAAGGCGCCCACTGCTTCCCACGCTGCATAAATCCGCTGCTCGGCTTCGGCCGCATCAAAGTTCTTTTCCATCGCCATTTGGCACACCCTTGCGTTTTATCTGTTGCGCCGCTTTTAGCGCGCTAGGCGGGCAATGCAAAGCCACAAAAAAGGCCCCGCGCTTTCACGCAGGGCCTTTGGTCGTAGGGTGGGGTTTTACCCCACCACTAGAAATCCCCTTCAGCCGCGCGGTTCAGGATTTGCAACATAGTTTCCTTCACCTCCAGCGCTTCCTTAAGCAGTGCCTCCGGCAAGGTTTCCCCGCCATAAATCATCAGATCCATATTCAGGGTATAAATCCACAGGTCGCCGTTTGCGTCCTCGACCAGCGACACGCGGCAAGGCAGATAAGCGGCAAAAGCGGGGTCAAACTCAACCATTTTGGCAGCCGTCAGCGGGTTGCAGTAAAGGTAAATATTCAGAACGCGCCAGTCTTCGCCCGTCATCGCCGCCACTTGGTCGCCCAGCGGCAAAAAGCCAACGCTCTTGATATTGCGCTCATCGGCGATATTGCGGATGGACTGGTCAACGTCCTCAACGGTAAGCCCGTCGGCCACCTTCACCTTCCACACGGTGGCGGCAGCGGAATTCCCGGTTTCTACCAACAGGTCTGCCATTTCCATATACATCGCTTTGGCTTTCGGGTCGAATCCATCAAACGCGGTTTTGTATTTCCACATTTGCGGCCCGAAATAGGCAGCAGCCGCCACAGCCGCCACACCGATCAATGCCAGAATATTACGAAGAAATCCCATGTTATCATCCCTTTATTATGTTTTTAGTTGCCGCAACGATAGGGCGAACCAGAAACCAATGCAAGCGCGGAAATGTGAATGGTAAGTTTACGAACGCGCGCTATACTTGAGGCA
Source organism: Alphaproteobacteria bacterium (assembly GCA_024279075.1). Taxonomy (GTDB): domain Bacteria; phylum Pseudomonadota; class Alphaproteobacteria; order Rhodobacterales; family Rhodobacteraceae; genus UBA3077. The sequence continues at coordinate 1,707 of JAJRRX010000361.1, forward strand.
AACAACTTCTGAGACCATATGCCCCGCACCCATGTATTCTTGATTGATGGCACTTTGAGCCGCCTGAGTGAGGGCGAGGAAACCAATGTGGGCCTCGTCTATAAACTGCTGCAAGAAATGCCGGAAATCACGGTGGGCTATGATCGGGGCGTGCAGGGGCAGGGGCTGATGAAATGGGCAAGCGTGCTCACAGGCAATGGTATTAACTGCTCTATTCGGCAGGGCTATGAGGCGCTGGCGCGGGGTTACCGCGCGGGTGACAAAATCTTCCTTTTCGGCTTTTCGCGTGGGGCTTATGCGGTGCGCTCTATCGCGGGGATGATCGCCAAGGTCGGGCTTTTGAAGCCGGAAAACGTGAGTGGCAAGCATATTCGCCGTGCGTTTCGCATATATGAAAGCAGTGACGCCGAGAAGCGGGCCAAAAAGTTCCATCAAAAATACTGCCATAAAACCATAGAGATAGAGATGATAGGCGTGTGGGATACGGTCAAATCCCTTGGCCTGCCCTTTCCGGTTCTGTCCTATATCGCCCCCATGGCCACCGAGTTTCATAACCACGAGCTTTCGCCGATTATCCAAAACGCCTTCCAAGCGCTGGCCGCCGATGAAAACCGCCGCGCCTTTGCGCCGATCCCTTGGAAATGCCAGCCCCACTGGCCAGGAAGGCTAGAGCAGGCGTGGTTTGCCGGGGCGCATAGTGATGTCGGCGGCTTTGTTTACGAGATGCCCGAGGCCCGCAAGCTTTCCAACATTTCATTGCACTGGATGCTGACCCGCGCCGCCATGTGTGGCTTGCCCCTGCCCGAAGGATGGCAAACCCGCTTCCCGACAGACCCACTTGCGCCCCTACAAGGCCCCTATGCTGGTTCAAGCAAGTTTTTCCTGTTTCGCTGCCCGCGCAAATTTGGCCCCGCGCAAATTGATTATTTGCATGAAAGCTTGGTAGAGCGGATGAAAACCGGCTATCAGCCACGGCTCAGCGGCTTGCCCGAAGTTCCTCACGCAGCACTTTCCGGATAAGGTCTTCCAGTTCGTCCGCATCGGATATCCCGAAGGATTCTTGCATTTTAGCGCGAAACACCTCGGCCTCAAGGCTGGCCTTTAGCTCTGCCGCCGTTACCCGCTTTGGGGCGGGTTTCGCAGGCTCCACCACAATATCCGGCTCGGCTTCTTGCAAAAGCAAATCCACCCGCGCCTCGGGGCGCAGGATCAGCAGCTCGCGCTTGGCAACCGTGCGCTCAACGTCATAGCGCGCCTGCGCCTCACGGCTAACCATCTCCCGAATCTCGGATATAATATCCGCCATCGGCATGTTATCATGGCTATATTGCGCGACTTCGGTCATGGGGTTCCTTTGTGAATGCCGCGACTATAGCACCTTATTCACCATATGGCACCCAGATGTTTTTAATTTGGGTCGCGTGGCGGAGGTAGCTTTTGCCTTGGCTCGATTTAGGGTCAAACCAGTCTGCCGCCGCGCTCCATGTGATCTTGAGGTTGCCTGCCGAGCGGGCGTCAAGGTCGGCACTCTGCGCTCCGAAGTTCCATAGCGCGTTTACATCGTCATGGTCAGCCAAAGTTGGAGCCATCGCAGCGTGGTCACCTGTGATCAAGTTAACAACGCCTGCCGGAATATCAGATGTTTCAAGCACTTGCATAAAATCCCCCGCCATTAACGGGTGGCGTTGAGAGGCCAGCATAACCACGCGGTTGCCCATCGCCAGCGCGGGCGCAAGCAGGGAAACCATGCTGAGCAGCGGGGCCTCTTCAGGGCAAATTACGCCCAGCACACCCAGCGGCTCGTTCATCGCCAGTGTTACGTGGCGGGTGAGTGTAGAATGCACCTTGCCGTCATACTTATCCGCATAACCCGCATAAAAGCTGAGCCGCTGCACCGCGAGGTCCACTTCCTCATGGCCCTTGCTGCCCGTCATCAGCGCTAGCCGCGCGGCAAATTCATCGCGCCGCGCCTCAAGGTTTTCGGCGAGATAATAGAGGATTTGCGCGCGCAGATGCGGGTTAGAGGCGCTCCAGCCCGAGGCCTTAACCGCCGCTGCCACGGCGTTGCGTATGTCTTTCCGGCTGCCCAAACCGGCTTGCGAAATCGGCTTGCCCTTGGCATCATAGGCGGTGTAAGTCGCCGCCCCGTCAGGCCGCGCCTGCTTGCCGCCGATATAAAATTTCGCGGTGCGATCCATTGCCGCCGCCCCGTTGCTCCCCGTAGGAAGCGGTGAAAAGTCAACGGGTTGCGGCTTGGCAGGTTTCACCTTGGGAGCAGGGTCCGCCAGATATTCCAACATCCCCTCCATGCCGCCCTCACGGCCAAAGCCGCTTTCGCCATAGCCGCCAAAGCCCGCAGCGGCATCAAACATGTTGGTGCCGTTCACCCAGATAATCCCGGCCTTCACGCGCGCCGCCGCATCCAGCGCCACGCTCAGGGTTTCGGACCAGATTGATGCGCTCAGCCCATAGCGGGTGTTATTGGCCAGTTGGATAGCCTCGGCATGGGTGCGAAAGGTTTGCACCGTCAGCACCGGACCAAAAATCTCCTGCTGCACCACGGTTGAAGCGCTTGTCACCTCGCTGAGAATACTCGGCGGGTAAAAGCAGCCTTGGTTCGGCAGCGCGCAGCTCGATTGCCAAAGCGCGGCCCCCTCGGCCTGTCCCTTGGCCACCATGCCTTGAATGGTTTCAAGCTGCGAGGCATCGACAATCGCGCCAATGTCCACCGACTTGTCCAGCGGGTCCCCAACCACAAGCTTCTCGGCCCGCGCCTTAAGCTTGGCGATAAACTTGTCCGCCACAGCCTCTTGCACCAGCAGCCGCGAGCCCGCGCAGCACACCTGCCCTTGGTTAAACCAAATCGCATCCACCACGCCTTCCACGGCGCTATCAAGGTCGGCATCATCAAACACGATAAAGGGTGATTTGCCCCCCAGCTCCAGCGACAGCTTTTTGCCGCTGCCCGCCGTTTGCCGCCGAATAATCTTACCAACCTCGGAAGACCCCGTAAAGGCCACTTTATCCACATCCGGATGCCCCGAAATCGCCGCGCCGGTTTCCCCCGCGCCAAACACGATGTTCACCACACCCGCAGGCAGGCCCGCTTCCACACAAATCTCGGCAAAAAGCGCCGCCGTAACCGGCGTGAACTCGGCTGGTTTTAGCACCACAGTATTACCCGCTGCCAAGGCAGGCGCGATCTTCCATGAAAGCATCAACAGCGGAAAATTCCACGGGATGATTTGGCCGCACACACCTAGCGGCGCATGGTCCGGCAGCTCCTCGGACAGGATTTCGGCCCAGCCCGCATGGTGGTAGAAATGCCGGATAACCAAGGGGATATCCGCATCGCGGCTTTCGCGAATCGGCTTGCCGTTATCCATGCTTTCAAGCACGGCAAACAGGCGGCTTCGCTTTTGCAACAGCCGCGCAATCGCATACAGGTATTTCGCCCGCTGATGCCCGCTCAGCGCCGCCCATTTTGGCTGCGCCTTGCGCGCGGCTTTCACCGCCTCATCCACCAGCGCTTCACTGGCCACAGGGGCCGTTGTGAGCGCCTCGCCATTGGCGGGGTTTTGCACCACCAGCCCGTCAGATTTATCGCCCGTAAACGCACCATTTATAAAATGCTCAAGGCGCGGGTGCGCGGCCAGCCACGCCTTAGCGGCGCTCGGGTCTTCAGGGGCTTTGCCGTAATCCATTGTTTCCATGATCTTTTCAATGTCGCTCATAATAAGGCCCTACGAAATCGCGTGATGTTTGGCGGCGGAATAGCGCCCCGTGACGTGGTGCTCCAACTGGCGCTCGATGTCAGTCAGCAAGCTTGACGCGCCAAAGCGAAACAGGTGCGGCTGGAGGTAATCGGTGCCGAGTTCCTCGCGCATCATGGACATCCATGTCAGCGCGTCTTTGGCAGTCGAAATCCCGCCCGCTGGCTTAAAGCCCACCTGCGCGCCGCTCAAAGCATTGTATTCCCGAATGGCCCGCACCATGGTGAGGCCAACAGGCAAAATCGCGTTCACCGCTTCCTTACCCGTCGAGGTTTTAATAAAGTCGGCCCCCGCCATCATCGCCACCATGCTGGCGCGATAAACATTGCGCAGGCTGGCAATATCTCCCGTGGCCAAAATGGTTTTCAGATGCGCCTTGCCACAAGCCTCTTTCATTTGCGAAATCTCGTCATAAAGCCCCGCCCAATCCTGCGCGAACACTTTTGAGCGAGTAATCACGATGTCAATTTCCGTGGCCCCCGAGGCCACCGCATAGCGGATTTCGGCGAGCTTGAGATCAAGCGGGATCAGCCCCGCCGGAAAGCCCGTTGCCACCGACGCCACGCCAATGCCCGTGCCCGCCACGCCCTCGGCAGCGGCCTCAACCATGCTTGGATACACGCACACAGCCGCCGTTTGCACGGGTTTCGTAAGCCCCATTTGCGCCTGAATGCTCGGGTCCAGCGCCACCTTGGCCTTGCCACACAGGCGCTTGACGCGGTTTACCGTGTCATCCCCTGCCAGCGTTGTCAGGTCTATCAACCCGATCGCCCGCAGCAGCCACGCCGCTTGATGCGCCTTTTTCACCGAACGCCGCGCGGCAAAGCTGGCGCTCCGCCGTTCAAGCGCGCTCAGGTTTACCCGCGCATCCTGAAACACCGCTTCATCCAGCGGCATGCCTTTGTTTTCTTTGCCATGATCCAGCATTTTTGTCTCTTTGGTCAAAATTAATCCAGTCGCACTCTTACCGTCTTTATAGGGGATTTCAACCGGATTGCGACAAAAATGCTTGCATGGGGGCAGCTAGTATGTAACCACTTAC
>JAJRRX010000362.1 GCA_024279075.1 Alphaproteobacteria bacterium
GGGCTGGCTTCGCGCGCCGTAACCGTGCATTTGGACGGTGGCAAGCTGGGGATTGAGTGGCGCGAGGATGGCGTGTGGATGACAGGACCGACGATGCTGGTGGCTGAGGGCGAGCTTTCTCCAGAGTTCATGGAAACCGCCAAATGAAACCGCCGATATTTGAAACTTTTGGCTGTAGGCTGAATGCCTATGAAACCGAAGCCATGCGTGAGTTGAGCGCGGGGCTGGAAAATGCTGTTGTGGTGAACACTTGCGCCGTAACCGCAGAGGCGGTGCGCCAAGCGCGGCAACGGATCAGGAAGCTGCGGCGGGAAAACCCCGAGGCCAAGCTGATTGTGACCGGCTGCGCGGCGCAGATCGAGCCAGAGCGCTTTAACGATATGCCCGAGGTCGACCTTGTGCTTGGTAACCTTGAGAAAATGCAGGCGGAAACTTGGGCGGGTATCGGAGGGGCTGAGGGGATTGTCGTCAAGGACATCATGGCCGCCACCGAGACCGCTGGCCACCTGATTGATGGCTTTGACACCCGCGCGCGGGCCTATGTGCAGGTGCAAAACGGCTGCGACCACCGCTGCACCTTTTGCATCATTCCCTATGGCCGTGGTAACTCGCGCTCTGTGCCTGCGGGCGTGGTGGTGGAGCAAATCAAACGCCTCGTGGGCAAGGGCTTTAACGAGGTGGTGCTGACGGGCGTGGACATGACAAGCTGGGGCGCGGATCTCCCCGGCCAGCCACCATTAGGCGACCTTGTGCAGCGGATTTTGAAGCTAGTGCCAGACTTGCCGCGCCTGCGGATTAGCTCGATAGACTCAATAGAGGCGGACCCCGCCCTGGTGGAGGCGATCAAATTTGCGCCGCGCCTGATGCCTCATTTGCACCTCTCGCTACAGGCGGGTGATAATATGATCTTGAAGCGGATGAAGCGGCGGCATTCCCGCGAGGACGCGATTGAATTTTGCGCTGATATGCGGGCGGCGCGGCCCGAGATTGTGTTTGGGGCGGATATCATTGCGGGCTTCCCGACAGAAACCGACGCGATGTTTGAAAACTCGCTGAAGCTGGTGGAAGATTGCGGGCTGACATGGTTGCATGTGTTTCCGTTTTCCGCCCGCGAAGGCACGCCAGCCGCGCGCATTCCGCCAGTAGATGGGCGTGTGGTGAAGACCCGCGCCGCTCAGCTTCGGGCGCTGGGCGAAGGGCGTGTGGCGGATTATTTGGCGGCGCAGGTGGGGCAAGAGGCGCAAGTGCTGATAGAGAACCCCCATATGGGCCGGACGGAAGGCTTCGCCGAAGTGGCTTTTGAGGCCGAGCAGCCTGTGGGTCAGATTGTGGCGGCACGCTTGGGCGACGTAAGCGGAGGGAAGCTGGCTGGTCGCGCGCTTTAAATATGCGTGTTTTCCGTGTGCGAGCGCGAATCGCATTTGTATTTCATGTAGCGAGGCAAAGCCCTGCATCAACGTATGCTGGCGCATATTACCAATTCACTTCTTTACAGGTTTCTGGTGTAATGCATTGATATTAAATCTATATCCTATTAAAAACATAACTAGATACCTAGGAATCTAGTTATGTTTCTTGATTAAGTTGCTTTGCGTTTTTGTGACACCCTTACGTTGCACAAAGCCATGGCGACATCCCCAAAGGCTCCTTCCTCAAAGTAACCCATCCCTTTTGCGCGTGGCCATGCGCGCCCTTTAGCACTAAACTCGAACCAAGATAAGGAGAGCATTGTGGACGTCCCCTATATTACTGCCAAAGATGTATCGCTGAACTGGCCTGAAATGGTGGCGGCTTTACGCGCTGGCCACCTTGGCGGGCGGCCAGAGATTGGCGACCAGTTTCTGCATCGGGGGGAGGATGTGCTGCTCTCGCGCGCGGCGTGGATTGACGGGCTTGGTGTGGCGGTGAAATCGGTGACGGTATTTCCGGCGCAGGTGCCATCAGTTCAGGGGGCGATGCTTTTGTTTGATGATGCAACGGGGGCGGTGGAAGCGGTGATTGACAGCGCCTTGGTGACGCGCTGGAAGACGGTGGCGGATAGTTTGCTGGGCGCGCAGATATTGGCAAGGCCGGATGCACGGCGCTTGCTGGTGATCGGGGCAGGGGCGGTGGCAGAGGGGCTGGTGGCGGCCTATCCGGTGCTGTTTCCGGGGCTTGAGGTGGAGGTCTGGAACCGCACGGCGGCGCGGGCGGAGGCCTTGGCTGTTCATGCAGGGGTGCGGGCGGTGGCAGATTTGCCAGCGGCGGTGGAGCGGGCGGATATCATCGCCGTGGCGACGATGGCTAAGACGCCGGTTTTGCGGGGTGAGTGGCTGCGGGCAGGGCAGCATGTGGACCTGATCGGAGCGTTTACAGCGGATATGCGCGAGGCGGATGATGCCGCCTTGCAGCGCAGCCGGATATTTGTGGATAGCGTGGCGACCACAGTGGGGCATATTGGCGAGCTGATGATCCCGCTGGCGAGTGGGGCGATTGCGCGGGACGATATTTTGGGCGACCTCTATGACCTTGCGCAGGGGGCTGAGGGGCGGGTGAGTCCTGAGGATATTACGCTTTGCAAAAACGGTGGCGGGGCTCACTTGGATTTGATGGTCGGGCGGGTGATTTTGGACGCTTATAAGGCACAATCCGCTTGACGCGGCGGCGCGATGCCCTAGCCTGCGCGTATGCACCCGAACCCGATATTCCGGTCTGATGACCACGTAAAAAGCCTGAGCTTCGCTGCTGAGCGCGGCTTCGGCATCCTGAGCGTAAATGGCGAAAACGGCCCGCTGGCCGCGCATTTACCTTTTGTTTTTAACAAGGGCCGTAGGCGCGTGGCCTTCCACATGCTTCGCTCCAACCCCGTGGCGCGGGCGGCGGGGCCGGCGCTTTTGGCGGTGAGCGGGCCGGATGGCTATATCTCGCCCGATTGGTATGGCAGCCCTGAGCTGGTGCCGACATGGAATTATGTGGCTGTGCATGTGCGTGGCACGCTGCGGATGCTGGAACCCGAAGCCTTGGAGCCTCACCTGCGGGCGCTCTCGGGGGAATTTGAGCGGCGGTTGCTGCCCAAACCGATTTGGGACCTTGATAAGGTTAGCGTTGCAGCGCGCGAAAAGATGATGCGCATGTTGGTGCCTGCCGAGCTGGAGATAACCCATGTGGATGCCACATGGAAGCTCGGGCAAAACAAGCCCGCAGAGGCGGTGCTGGGCGCGGTTGAGGGATTAAAACAGAGCGCGATTGGCGCGGAAGTGGCGGGTCTTGCGGCCCTGATGGAGGAAACATGAAGCTGATATACTCGGGCACCTCGCCCTTTGTGCGCAAAGTAAGCGTGATGTTGCTGGAAACGGGGCTGGAGGGCCGCGTCGAGAAAGAAACGGTGGCCATCACGCCGATGAATCCGGGCGATGTGGTGCCCAGCGCCAACCCGCTCGGCAAAGTGCCTTGCCTTATCACCGATGTTGGCGCGCTATTTGATAGCCGCGTGATTACGCGCTATCTGGACACACTTAACGAGGGTGCCAAGCTCTATCCCGAGGGAGAGGCCCTGTGGCCTGTGCTAACGCTGGAAGCAATGGCGGACGGCATGCTGGATGCCGCAGTGCTCATGATTTATGAACGCCTATTGCGGACAGATGAACAGAAATCCCCTGAATGGGTGGAAGCCCAATGGTTGAAAATCAGCCGTGCACTGGCGCATTTGGAAGACAATGTGGACGCATTGGAGCCGCTTACTATGGCCAGTATTTCGGTGGCCTGCGCGCTGGGTTATCTCGATTTCCGGCATGATGATCGTGGCTGGCGCGCGCTTGCGCCTAAACTGGCAGCATGGGAGGCCGGTTTTGCCGCGCGCCCATCGATGCAGACAACAAAGCCAAGCTAGGGGCCAGTTTGCAAACGACGCAAAAGCATGTATATATAGGCAAAACCGCAGCCATAACTGGCGCAATCGAGCAAAAACGAGGCCTAACATGAAACTCACCCGCAGATCGCTGCTGGCCAGTGCTGCCGCTGCTTGCGCCAGCCCCGCCTTGGCCAATTCTGACATTGCCGACATGATTGTCATTTTTAAAGGCAGCCGCCGGTTGGTGCTGTATAATAACGGCTCACCAGTGCGCGATTATGACATAGGCCTTGGTTGGGCACCTGCGGGTGATAAAGAGTTTGAGGGGGATGGCCGCACCCCTGAAGGCAGCTATTTTATTAACCGCCGCAACCCCAATAGCGCCTTTCACCTGAGCCTCGGCATATCCTACCCTGA
>JAJRRX010000363.1 GCA_024279075.1 Alphaproteobacteria bacterium
CATCGGAAACGAAACTTCGTTTGATATGGCGCGAGCCTTGGCTGAGGTTGAGGGGGTGCCGGTGGGGATATCCTCTGGTGCGGCGCTGGCGGCCGCGGTTGAAATCGGCCTAAGGGAGGACATGGCCGGAAAGCGCATTGTGGTTATTATACCGAGTTTTGCCGAGCGTTACCTGTCCTCCGGTTTGTTTGATACCATCGGATGAGCATACTTTATAGCGGTGGGTTATGGACGGTGTTTCTTATAACGGCCCTTGCCAGTGGGTATGTATGGGTGCTGAGCGGGCCAAAAATAGCCTATAAATCTCTGATATTAATAGCAATTATTGTAATTATCTTTTCGCAGTTTTTGCCCACGGCGCAGCCCTTTAGGGTAAGCGTAGCTGCGGGGTTGCATTGGTGGAAATGGGCGCTGGCGATCGCTATTCCGGTGTTTGGATACGGGCTATTGGTTAGGTGGATCAAAAAAAAGGCGGATGCACGGCATGACCCCTGAAGAGATTGAGCGCTATGCGCGCCACATTGTTTTGCGAGAGATCGGTGGGCCGGGGCAGAACAAATTGTTAAGCGCTAAACTATTGTGCATTGGTGCGGGTGGCCTAGGAAGCCCGGCGCTGCTTTATTTGGCGGCTGCAGGAGTTGGACAGCTAGGCGTGGTCGATGATGACAAGGTGAGCCTTTCCAATTTGCAGCGCCAAATTTTGCACGAAACCGCTGCAGTGGGAGAGGCAAAAACCACAAGTGCCAAGCGCGCGCTTGCACGGGTAAACCCGCATGTGAAGGTGATGGCGCATGATTTTCGCTTGACCGAGGCCAATATTGACGACGTGATTTCGGGCTATGACATTGTGCTGGATGGCACCGATAATTTTGCCACCAGATACTTGGTAAATGCGGCTTGTGTGCGGGCTAAAACCCCGCTGATTTCTGCGGCGATGAGCCAATGGGAGGGCCAGATCAGTGTTTATGATCCCGCCAATGGCGGGCCGTGTTATCAGTGTGTTTTCCCCGAGGCTCCGGCTGAGGGGCTTGCGCCAAACTGTGCTCAAGCGGGCGTAATGGGCGCATTGGCCGGGGTGATGGGCTCGATGATGGCGGGGGAGGCGATTAAGCTGATCACCGGCGCGGGGCAGATTTTGCGCGGCGAGATTTTGATTTATGATTCGCTTTATGGCGAGACTAGAAAACTCAAAACCCGCAAGAACACGCAATGCGCTATCTGCGGCACGTAGCGCCTACAGCATTGCAGGCACAACAAGATCAGGCGGGCGGTGGCCGTCGGCGTAGGTCTTGATATTTATGATAACTTTTTCGCCCATTTCAATGCGCCCTTCATAGGTGGCGGAGCCCATATGCGGCAATAACAGCACGTTATCCAACCCCTTTAAGCGTGGGTTTATTTGGTTACCGTTCTCAAAAACATCCAAGCCGGCGCCTGCCAGTTCGCCCGCCCTTAGCATCCTTGTCAGTGCATTCTCATCGACAATTTCGCCGCGCGCGGTGTTGATAATATAGGCACTTGGCTTCATCAGTTTTAGCCGCCGCGCGTTGAGCAAATGGAAAGTGCCAGGTGTGTGCGGGCAGTGAATGCTCAAAATATCAACACGAGCCAGCATTTGGTCAAGGCTCTCCCAAAACGTCGCTTGCAACTCGGATTCAGTATCCACATGTAGGCGTTTACGATTGTGGTAATGCACCTGTAGCCCAAAAGCCGCCGCGCGTTTGGCCACAGCTTGCCCAATGCGCCCCATACCCAAAATCCCCAGCCTTTTGCCGCCAATCCGGTGGCCCATGAGGGCCGTGGGGGACCAGCCCTGCCAATCGCCTTGCTGCATCAGCATTGTGCCTTCGCGCAGCCGCCGCGGCACCGCGAGAATCATCGCCATTGTCATATCTGCGGTATCATCCGTCAGCACACCCGGCGTGTTGGAGACCATAATACCGCGTTGCAGCGCGGTTTGCACATCGATATGGTCAAACCCTGCACCATAATTGGCAATCAAACGCAGGTTTGGCCCCGCTTTGGCCAGTAAACGCTGGTTTATCTGGTCACCAATGGTGGTCACAAGCACATCGGCCTCAGCAATGGCTACCCCAAGTTCGGGCTCATCCATTTGCCCACCTGTGCTTAGTTTAACGTTAAACAATTCACTAAGGCGGGTTTCTACGGGTTCGGGGAGTTGGCGGGTAACCACCACTTTCAGCGGGGCATTGCCGACAGAGGGAGAGGGCATATCTAAACTTCCTTTTTGCATTGGCTTGCCGCTATAATGGCAGGAAAACCCGTAAAGGGAAATATATTTTCGCCGATGTAAAAAGTGAGGCAGGCAGGGTGAAACAGTTTAAGTTGTTAGCGGCAATTTTTGCGCTGGTTTTGGCTAGTGTTGCCACGGCACAAGATGCGGGGCAGGTTACGGGTTTGCCCATTCCGCGCTTTGTATCCATGAAAAGTGGCTCTGCCAATGTGCGGCGCGGGCCCTCGATCAGCAACCGCGTGGATTGGGTTTTGCGCCATCGCGGCACACCCTTGATTGTGCGTGCGGAATATCAGGAATGGTTTCGGGTGGAGGATGTGGACGGCGAA
>JAJRRX010000364.1 GCA_024279075.1 Alphaproteobacteria bacterium
CGAGCTGCGCTGGGCGCCTTCTCATGTGCTGGGCGCAGGGCAATGGGCGATATATCTGGCGATCATCGCCGCGCTTATGGTGGGCTTAACCGAGCGCTTTGCCCGCCTTGATGAGGAAGACGACCGCACCCGCACGGCCCTATATGCGCTTTCGGCTATGTCGATGATCACCTTTGTGGCCGTGGTGCTGCTGGGCGGTGTGGCGCTTACCCTGTCTTTTGCAGTTATGGTGCTGGCGGCGGCGTGGCTTGGCCAGCGCTTTAACTTGCGGCTACTGGATTGGTATATCCAGCTTGGCGCGGTGGCGGCGAGTTTTAGGTTAGTAGTGGAGCCGGGGCTTTTATGGGCCGTTGATGCCCCGCTCTGGCAGGCGGTTTTGGCTTATCTTGGCGTGATCATTCTGTTGGCTGCCGCATGGTGGCTACGGCGCGGCGGGCGGCCTGCGGTGGTTGTGGTGCTTGAATCCGCGATTTGGACATTAAGCGGCATTTTTGCCAGCCTGATGCTGGCCCGCTGGATGGATGCTTACCGCGCTGATGAGCTTAGCTATGTGCTGGTTTCTTTTGCTGGTTTGGTCTGGCTTATGCTGGCGGCCAACCAGCTTTATCGGCTCAAAGCGGGCGGGCGGCTGCGGGTGTTACGGGTGGTTCTGGCCAGCCTTTATAGCATTGCTGGCGCGCTGGTGATGGTCACGGCCATTGGGCTAAACCCCGCGATATTTGGCGATATGCGTGCCATTGGCTGGCCGCTCTTTGGCAGCCTCGGCGCGGCTTACCTGCTGCCTGCCCTTCTGCTGGGCTTTGTGGCGTGGCGCTTTTTGCATTTGCACCGCTGGCTTCGGGTCTTGCTTTGGGGGCTGGCCACCGGCTTTGCCGCGCTTTGGGTCGGGCTTGAAATTCGGCATTTCTGGCGCGGCGATGCGATGGCGCAATATGGCACCTCCAAACCCGAGCTTTATAGCTATACGGTGGCGATGATCTTGGCGGCGCTCGGCTTGTTGGCGCTGGCCTTTATTCGGCAATCGGCGGGGCTGCGTAAGCTGGCTTTGGTGATGGTGGTGTTGGTGGTGGCCAAGGTTTACTTTGTCGATATGTCCGAGCTGGACGGCCTGCTCCGCGTGGTGTCTTTCCTTGTGCTTGGCTTAGTGGCGGCGCTAATGGCATGGGTAAACCGGCTGCTGAAAGCCAACGAAGCAAAAGCTATAGCGGCGGAAGGCCCTGCCCCCGAAGCGGCGGGATAATATCCCCCGCGCCAACGGTGCTGAGCAGCTTGGCAAATGGCCAGCGCGGGCTAAGCGGGGCGAGCACGTGGTTGCGCAGCCACGGCAGCACCGTGCTATCGGATTGATACATCGGCGTCAGCAGGCGGCTCATGCTTTGATAGGCAAAAACATGGCGCTTGCGGGCATGCTCATAGGCCTGCAAGGCGCGCAGTACTGGCTGGCTAAGCAGGGCTTGGCCCAGCGCATAAGCATCAAGCAGCGCCATATTGGCCCCCTGCCCGAGCTGCGGGCTGGCGCAATGGGCGGCATCGCCGATATAAGCGATATTGCCCGCTGTTTTACGCCGCAAAGTGCCATGCTTGTAGCGCGCCATTGTTAAATCTTCCACGTGGTTTATTTGGGCCAAAAATGGCGCAAATTCTGGCCAAAAAGCTGCGGTTTCAGCCTGCCATGCGGCCAAGCCTTTTGCCCGCCACACCTCATAATCCGCCGCCCGAAGCGACCAGAAAATCGCGGCTTTGGCGGTGGTCTCGCCCGGCATACTGCCAATCGGCAAAACCCCGGCCATTTTGGAGGCCTTGCCATAACATTGCGTCAGCCGATGCCGCGGCAGCTTACTGCTTTCTGGCCAATCAACACTGGCCCAGAGCGCGCCGTATTTTAGCGGCTTGGCTTGCAGAGGGGAAAGCGGCGAGTTGGCCCCGCTGGCATCGACCAACAGATCAAATGGCCCCAGTTTTTCGCCGCTTTTGGTGGTAAAATAAGCGCCTTCTTGCGCGGCAATCTCTGTCGCGGGCACTATCTCGCAACCTGCCCGCAGGGCCGCGTCCAGCAAGGTTTCAAACAAGCTGGCGCGATGAATGGCCAAACCAAAGCGCTCGCCATAGCTGACATCAAGCGCCACTTTACCACTGCCGCTTTCAGTGCCAAACATACACGATATTTTTGCACCTTTAGCGATCGCCGCCTGTGCCACCCCCAACGCGCCCAGCACCTGCAACCCGACCGGCTGCACCACCAGCCCCGAGCCAACAGGCGAGGGCGCGGCGAATTGGTCAAATATCCGCACCTGCCAGCCCTCTGCCGCCAACAACGCCCCAAGCGCCAGCCCGCCGATGCCACAGCCTGCAATGCCAATTTTTTTGCTGCTACTCATCGGGTTTGGCTGGCACTTCCTGCATCTCTGCCCATGCTTGGCGCGCCAAGGCTTGGTTTTCAGCACTGCGCTTTTCCATCAGCTTCATTGCGCCCTCAAAATCTCCGGCATCAAGCAGCGGGTAGAGCTTTCGTGGTAGGTCTCCGGTGATACTGCGCGCCCGCACCCATGCGTGGCTAAGGCCCATTTGCGGCTTGCCCGTACACCAGACATGCTCAAACAAGGTCATGATATAATCCAGAATTTGGGGCTTGATATGGCGGCGGTCGTGCAGCCAGCGATTGGCGAATACATCCGTAATTATCTCGTAAGACGGCCAGTAATAAAGGTGGCTATCCTCGGGTTGAGTGCAGCGCAAAAACTCGTCCAGCGCCGCCAGCAAAATCGCCTTGGAGGCGGCATTGGCGGTGATACAGGAAATGGGCCGAAAGGTGGCAACAAGTGGAATCGGCGATAGGGTGAAAATGATTTTGGCATCGGGTTTATGCTTGCGAATAATCCGGTGTATCTCTCGCAAGTTTGCTAGGTTTTCCGCATGGGTGCTGACCCTGAATTCATGCAGCGCCGGATCATAAACATCTTGCGGCACAGCGCGCCAAAATACATCGCCCGTGGCTTTGTGGCTCCACACTTCCGAGAGGCCCAGCGTAATGATAAAAACATCAGAGGCCAGCAGCGCGGCTCTGGTTTGTTGTCGCACCTCTTCATTGTAATCCTGCAACCCTGCGTTTTTGTCGTGCCAAAGGGACTCGGCAAAAGCCTTACCCTCCAGCGCCCATTCAAACTGCTGCAGCACCGCGTGGCTGTTGGCCATACCCTCACCAAAGCGCGCGATATAGGTCTCGCCCCACGCCCCGCCTTTTTGGTTGATCACACTAAAATTTCGCTTAGCTAACCATTGGCTGATATGCTCGGCAAAGCAGCTGCCAAAGGCCACGATATTGGTTTGGGGGGTTATCAACGGTGCCTCTGGCACCCAACCGGCCAACACATGATCTCGCACGGCATTTACCCCGTGCAGGTTTTTGAGGGTCGGGTTAAAATTGCACTGCGGTCCGCGAAACCACGTTTTATGGGCGCTCTGGCCGGTGCCATCCACTGAAAACGTAAAGTTTGGCCCTTTATCATCTCCGATATTCAGGTTTTTTCGTTTAGAATTGGCCATTTTCAGCCCTTTTAGGGGAGGTGGGATCATGCAACCATAGGGCAGAACCTGCCTGAAAGCAAAATGGTATTTACGAGAGGTTCACACCAAAAAACACCCCCGCCAAGGCATGGCAGGGGTGCTGCTGTGTTTTAGATAAATCTTAAAACACGTGCCGCCGTTATTTTATAATGTCCGAGAGGTCGACATCGGGGAAACCGTTGATCTCGTCATAGTGAAACCAGATCATCTCGTTAGAGGCATGCATGGCCCCTGCTGTATCAAAGTTACTATCCACAACCGACCATGCGCCATTGCTATATTCAACCGATGTCGCAAATACTGGGGCAACCCCAAAATCTCCGCCAGCCATGGGTGGGAAGGGCTGAGTCTCGTCATAGCGGAAGAAAAACGGTGGTTCGCCTTCATACTCAAACGGAGATTTGGCACCGGGAATGGGCGGGGCAGATATTTGCAGCCCGCTGATATTGACCGCATGTTCCCAGAACACCTTAAACACCTCATTAACCGCATCCGCATCCACATCAGCGGTTTCAAAGGTGCGCAGGGCATTGAGCGCGCCCATGATCGCGCCGACATCATCGATGGTATAGAGGCTTTGGTTGTTAAAACTGCCGGAGGCCATATCAAACCCGTCTAGCAGCTCGGCGCCCATTTCCATGATGGTGCCATCATTAATGCCCAGCGTGCGCTTGGCCTCGATCAGGCCGCGCAGCATATAGGCTTGCTCGGCGGCGGTGCTGGCGCTCATTCCGTTCAGGTTTTCCACCAGCTCGGGAATGCGCTGCATGGCGCGGGCTTTGTTCTCGGTGTTATCGGTTTTGGCCCCATACCAAACCATGGCCTGAATGGCGAGGGAGGCGGTGCGGATGCTATCTGGCTCGCTTTCTACAACCATTTCAAACAGCTTGTCGGCCCCTTGGGCAAACATGGCAGCGGTTTCAGGGTCGCGGTAGCGGTTCATAACATCGGAATGGGCGACTTGATCAACTGAAAGCATGTCTGCAAGGTCCGAAATTGCCATAAGCATGGCGGAATCGCCGCCATTGCTGAGGTCATAATCGCCCATGTTTTTCAGGAAAGAGCCAGCTTGCATTTTGGCATTCATGTTCATCATCATGCCAACAAAGCGCCAATAGGCCCCGAAATCAGAATCGGGCGTGCCGAAATGGTCATCGACGTGGAACTGGCGCGCCCACTCGGTCTCTTTCAGGATGGTAAAGCCGTTGGCGAGGCCGGTGAGGGTGGTGTCCATTTTGGCTTGGTCCCAGCGCTGGGTGCCAAAATCTGAAGGGTTAAACTGGGTGATGTAGTGGGGGTCTCCGCTTTTATAGACCGTGGAAATCGGGGCTACATTTTGCGGCAGGGTAACATGGTCTCCATCGCCATAGTTTGCGTTGCCGGCTTGCATTTCGGCTGGGTTAAAATCGGCGTCTACAGCGGCAATGGCCATCATAATCACGGTTTTATCGGGCATAACCACGTTGCCAAGGCCCGAGCGCATGGAGAGGTTGCCAAGGCTATAGCGGGAATACCAATAGCCCTCCTCCTCGGCATCGGTCGAGGTAAAGCCATTGCTGCTTTGCGCAAAGGTTTGCACCGGAATGCCGCCGAGAAATGTGGCGGTAAGCAGCATGGCCACACTGCTTTTGAGGGCGGGAATTTTGTGGGTTTTAAGGTTCATTTTGTAACTCCAGGTTAACGGAACATGTGTGATTCACATGCTGTTTATGAACGCCTGTTTTGGCGGGAGGTCAAACGAAGTGCGGTAAATTGTCGCTCACAAATACGTTTTGGAAACGTGAGCTGGGTTTATAAAATAATAGGATTTTTCAATGGTTGCAGCATCACGCGATGCGTGTATTGCGGTGCAGCAGAGGGGGCGTGGAAAAAGGAGCGCTTGGCGGAAAATTGCTGGTGACCCAGGGGAAGGTGGCGCGGAACTAGCCCCGGTCTCGCAAAATCCGGCCTTGTTGTTTTTGCCAGTCACGCTTTTTCTCGGTGGCGCGCTTGTCTTGAATCTTTTTGCCCTTAGCAATGCCGAGCAACAGTTTGGCGCGGCCTTTATCATTAAAGTAGATTTTTAATGGCACCAGCGTCATGCCCTCGCGGCCAACATTTTTGTGCAGGTTGCTGAGCTCTTTTTTGCTGACCAACAGCTTACGCCGCCGCCGCTCTTCGTGCTGGAAAGTTTTGGCTTGCTCGTATTTGGGCACGTGGGAATTTATCAACCACAGCTCGCCATCCTCGATATTGGCATAGCTCTCGGCGATGTTTACCCCGCCATTACGCAAGGCCTTTACCTCCGAGCCCTCCAGCATTAACCCACACTCAATCGTATCCTCGATAGCATAGTTATAGCGCGCCTTGCGGTTCTCCGCGACGCTCTTGTTATTCGGGTTCTTTTTACCTTTAGGTGCCATGGGCTTGATGTAGCCATCAAGGGGCTAATTGTCCAGATGCCGCGCGCTCACCAAATGGTGCGCTATGGAGGCCATAATTCGCTGGCTAAGCGGCGGGGGATGGGGGAAACTTGTGAAACCAATAAATGCGGAGCCGCTTTGACCTTTATTAAAGCCCACAAATTTGAAATTACCTTTGCCGCACTGGTGGGCATTGGGCTGCTATGGGCGTGGCAATCTGGGCTGCTGGCCACGTTGCAAAACGATATGAGCCGCGATGCCATTGCAGGCTGGGTCGCGGGGGCTGGGCTGTGGGGGCCAGTGGTGGTGGTTATGCTCATGCTGGTGGCCGTGGTGGCCAGCCCCATTCCGAGCGCGCCGATCGCGTTGGCGGCAGGTGCGGCTTATGGGCATACTTATGGCACAATATATGTGGTGATCGGGGCCGAGGCCGGCGCGCTGATCGCCTTTGGGCTATCTCGCAGCTTGGGGCGGAGGGTGATAACCAAGTGGTTTGGCGAAAAGGCTGATTTCGGCCTGCTTGGCTCACAAAACGCGCTTACATTTACGGTGTTGGCCTCGCGCCTCATTCCGTTTATTTCGTTTGATCTGGTTAGCTATGCCGCTGGCCTGAGCTGCCTGCAC
>JAJRRX010000365.1 GCA_024279075.1 Alphaproteobacteria bacterium
TGTGCTGTCGGACGAAGGTGCGGTGACTTCGGTGGCGTTTCGTGACCGTTTTGACGCCCATAAGCTTGTGGAAGAATTTATGATTCTGGCCAATGTATGCGCAGCGGAAACGCTGGAAGCGGCCAAGGCGGACTTTATTTATCGCGTGCATGAAGAGCCAAACCCCGATAAAATGGAGGCCCTGCACGAGACCGTGCAATCGGTGGGTATGGTGCTGGCCAAGGGGCAGCGGCTGCAAACGGCACAGCTTAACAAATTGCTCGACCAAGCGGCGGGGGGCGAGCATGCGGAGTTGATTAATATGATCGTGCTGCGCTCGATGACCCAAGCCTATTATGGCCCGCAAAATATGGGGCATTTTGGGCTAAATCTGCAACGCTACGCCCATTTCACCTCCCCCATTCGCCGCTACGCGGACCTTATCGTACATCGCGCTCTGATTGCGGCGCATGGATGGGGGGAGGACGGAATGACACCCTCCGAGGTGGAAAACCTTGAAGCGACAGCCGAACATATTAGCCAAACCGAGCGCCGCTCTATGCTGGCGGAGCGGGATACAACGGACCGTTATCTTTCGGCGTTCCTTGCTGAAGAAGTGGGTAGTGCGTTTGCGGGCGTTGTATCCGGGGTTGCACGGTTTGGCATTTTTGTGAAGCTGGATAATACCGGTGCTGACGGGCTTATTCCCGTGTCACGCTTGGGGCATGAATATTTTACCTATGATGATGAAAGCCGGATCCTAACAGGTGAGCATTCAGGCCGTGTTTTGCGCTCTGGGCTGCGGGCAAAAGTGCGGCTTGAGGAGGCGGACCCCTTAACCGGCGGTTTGCTGTTTGAGCTGTTGGAGGTTGACGGCAAAGCTTTGCCACAAGGCCGAAAAGGTAAAAAACGAGGGGTGGCCCCCAAAGGGAAGGCTCGGGGGAAAATCAAACACAGAAAGTTTAAGGGGAAGGCGCGCAGGCCCTCCTAAAACAGCATAAACTTTGGTTTATACGTGCAAATTAGGCCCTATTATCCATTTCTTTTCTGCTTTTGGCCAAATAGAAGCATTCAAAACACGTGAATTTCATAAAGGAAAACCATGCGCCTCAAATTAATAATTGCATTTGCTGTTCTCGCCACCGCATTGGGGGTATATTTGTTTGAGGAAAATATATCCGAACCCGATATGGACGACCCTGTAATTCAGCAGCTCATCGAGCAGCTTGCCGCGGAAGGCTATGAGGTTCTAGTTATTGAATCGACCTTGTTGGGCCGGTTAAAGGTCGAGGCGCACTCGGAAAAATTCGAACGCGAAATCGTATTGGCGCCGGGCGCGGGCACATTTCTACGTGACGAGATCTCACCTCTTGAAGAAGACGATACCGATGATGACTGATAAACAAAGCCTTGTGCTGCGTCCCAAAATAACAATCTTGCCTAAAAGAAACCCAAAGGAAATCCGATGAAAAAGCCAATTAAAATATGGCTCGTAAGAGCCGCGCTTGTCATGCAAGTGTTTAGCTTGGTGCTTTTTGCAGGCGAAATATATGTGGATTCCTTTGGCAAAGGACTGATCTATATTTCTTGGGAAGTGCATGAGGCCATCGAAATAACCGCCGTTGTGGGCCTGCTCATCGGCTTTATTCTTGGGCTGACTCTGGTGCGAAACCTTCTGGCGCGCAACTCAAAGGTTGAAGGCCAGTTACGGGTGGCATCGGGCGAATTTCATGCTCTGCTTAAGGAGCATTTTGTGCAATGGGGCTTGTCACCCTCCGAAACGGATGTGGCATATTTTGCCATTAAAGGTATGTCCAATAACGAAATTGCCGAGCTTCGCGGCACCTCGGACGGCACCGTAAAAGCACAGCTTAATGCCGTTTACAAAAAGGCTGGCTTAGAGAGCCGGACCCAGCTTTTGGGCTATTTCATTGAAGAGCTAATGGCGAAAGAGGCTGAGGTGTAGGGTGGGGTTTTATTCTACCACATCTTCCTCTGTGCCAATAAACCCGCCTGATTGCCGGTTCCAGAAGCCCGCATAAAGCCCGTTTTTTGCTAACAACTCTTTATGCGTCCCCTGTTCTGCTACGCGGCCTGCATCCAGCACCACAATCCGGTCCATCTGGGCAATAGTGGAAAGCCTGTGTGCAATCGCTATCACGGTTTTACCTTTCATCACGCCATACAGCGTTTCTTGAATGGCGGCTTCCACCTCGGAATCCAGTGCTGAAGTGGCCTCGTCCAGCACCAATATCGGCGCGTCTTTCAGAATAACCCGGGCGATGGCGATTCGCTGCCGTTGCCCGCCCGAAAGTTTCACGCCGCGTTCACCCACTTGGGCCTCGTAACCGTGGTTGCCATGCGGGTCCTGCAAATCAAGGATAAACGCGTGCGCCTCGGCCCGCTTGGCCGCAAGAATCATTTCAGCCTCAGACGCTTCGGGCTGGCCATACATAATATTGGCGCGCACTGAGCGGTGCAGCAAGCTGCTATCTTGCGTGACCATGCCGATCTGGCGGCGGAGGCTGTCTTGCGTGACCTCGCTTACGGATTGCCCATCTATGAGAATTTGCCCGCCTTCTGCATCGCGAAACCTCAAAAGCAGGTTTACGAGGCTTGATTTACCGGAGCCAGAGCGGCCCACCAGCCCGACCTTTTCGCCGGGGTGAATGGTCAAGGATACGTTATCCTGCCCGCCGGAGCCTTTGCCATAGTGGTGCGTCAGCCCTTCAAGGCGAATCTCGCCTTTCGTCAAGGCCAGTTCAGGTGCGTTTGGGGCATCTTCCACCGAATGCGGCACCGAGATGCTTTGCAGCCCTTCGCGCATCACGCCCGCATGCTCAAACAACCTTACGGTGACCCACATGATCCAGCCCGTCATGCCGTTAAGCCGGATGGTGAGGGCCGCTGCGGCGGCGACTTCGCCCACCGAAACGATGCCGAGCGTCCACAGCCAGATAGCGGGGCCGATGACCCCGAGCATCAGAAAACCGTTGAGGGTAGCGAGGCTGAAGGTGAGGCGCGTCATTAATCGTAGGAAGCGCTGGAAGCGGATACGCTGGCGTTTCATCGCGGAAAGCGCGTATTGCTCCTCGCGTTTGCCATGAGCGAAAAGCTTGACCGATTCGATGTTGGAATAGGCGTCTACTATGCGGCCGGTGACCAGTGATTTGGTCTCGGACATGCGCTCGGAAGCCCGCGCCACACGGGTGGCAACGCGGCGCACAAACCAGATATAGACCAACAGCCAAAGCGCCATCGGCGCGGCGAGGCGCAGGTCAATCGTCATCAAAACAAGGATCGCGCCAAGCACATAAGTGGTGGCATACCAGATGCCCTCCAACGCCATATAGGCGCTATCTTCCATCGCGGGGCCCATCTGCATAACGCGGTTGGCAAGGCGGCCCGCGAAGTCGTTCTGGAAGAACTCGGCGGATTGGCCAAGCAGGTGTTTATGCGCCCGCCAGCGGGCTTGCTCTTGCATGTTTCCTGCCAAAGTTTGCTCTAAAAACAAGTGGTTAGAGGTGATAACCAGCGGACGCAGCAGCAGGATGAACAGGCCCGCGAACAGCAACTCCACCCCGTGATCTGCCCACATGTTTTCAGCTCCGGCGCTATTCATCAAGTCAATGATTCGGCCGGAATAAAAGATCAACCCGCTTTCCATAAGCGCAGTGAGAACGCCAAGAAAGGCCATTAGTGGCAACCATTTTTTGAACGGCACAAGCTGAGCTTTTATGTAAGGCCAGAGTGTGGCTGCGGGCGTGCTTTCATCGTAAGCCGCGAAAGGGTTTACCAGATTTTCGAACCTCTTAAACATGGTTTAGATCCTTCAACGACAAGATTCTTAACTCTAGCCGGAAGCCCGGCCAGATGGGAAACCGCCAGCGGCGCGCGGGCATGACTTCATGAATTCGCTCGCCCATATCACGGATAAACCAGTCGGGCAGCGGGTCAAAATTGGTGCGGTGGCGATAGTCGCCAACAAAATGTGGGGGGTACATTGGAACGCCCTCCTTGGGGCAAATAGGCATATAAGAAAATGAGAAGGCGGGGCGGTGAGCCCACGCAAAAGCAAAGGCTCGTCAGATCGCTGAGAGTGGCTTTGCTCGGGTCATTTTCGTATTCCTGTCCAATGAATGTTGCGGCGCTTATACTGTGCGGGATTGCCGCAGTCAACCATTGATTGCTGAAAAACTTTTGCGTAGCGAAGGGCGCGCAAAAAAGCTAGGAAGGGCACATGGAAAAAATTGACGATATGACCCCGCAAAAAACCCGCGCCTCGGCGTGGTTCCGAGACCTGCGCAACCAGATTTGCAGCGCTTTTGAGGCGCTTGAAGACGTGCAGGATCAAGGCCCACACGCGGCCCTGCCCGCTGGCCGTTTCGAGGTGAAACCGACCAAGCGCGACAATGGCGACGGCGCCGACGCGGGCGGCGGCGAGATGTCTGTGCTGCGGCAGGGGCGGGTTTTTGAGAAGGTGGGCGTGAATATTTCCACGGTTTATGGCACGCTCGGCGAGGCGGCGCAGCGCTCAATGACCGCGCGTAAGGGGATGAGCCGGATTGCGGAGAACCCGCAATTCTGGGCCGCTGGCATTTCGCTGGTGGCGCATATGCGCTCGCCCAAAACCCCAGCTGTGCATATGAATACGCGGATGTTCTGGACGCCATTCGGCTGGTGGTTTGGCGGCGGCGCCGACCTGAACCCGATGGTGGAAAACCCCGAAGATACTGTCTATTTTCATGCACGCATGAAAGATGCCTGTGACGCCCACAACCCCGAATACTACCCCCGTTTCAAAGATTGGGCCGATGAATATTTCATGATCAAGCACTGGAACGAGCCGCGCGGGGTGGGGGGCATTTTTTATGATGACCACAATTCCGACGATTGGGAGGCGGATTTCGCCTTCACCCAAGACGTGGGCCGCGCCTTCCTGAAGGCTTTTGTGCCGCTCACCGAAAAACACATGTTTGCGCCGTGGACAGATGAGGACCGCGAGGTGCAGCTTATCAAGCGCGGGCGCTATGCAGAATTCAACCTTGTGTATGACCGTGGCACCCAATTTGGCCTGCAAACCGGGCATAACCCCGAGGCGGTGCTGATGAGCCTGCCGCCCGAGTGCAAGTGGCCTTGAGCAAAATCGCGATTATCGGCTGGGGCTCATTGATTTGGGACCTTGAGATCCTGACCCCACACACCGAGGGTGAATGGCAGATGTCGGCAGGGCCAGCGCTGCCGATGGAATTTTCCCGCGTGTCGCCCAAGCGCAAACTTGGCTTGGCGGTGTGCCTTGACCCTGTAGCGGGGGTGCCATGCCAAACCCATATTATCCGATCTAAGCGGGAGGATATTCATGCCGCCATCGAGGACCTGCGCGCGCGAGAGCGGGCACCAGAGGGGCGGATCGGCACATTTCACGGCGATTTTCAGCATGGGCGGATGCCAGAAGTGGTGGCTTTGGTGCAAGCTTGGTGTGCGAATAAGGGTTGGGACGGGGCTGTTTGGACCGACCTTGAGCCTAATTTTAAAGCCCATACCAAGCGCGGGTTTTCGGTGGCTGAGGGTATTGCCTACCTAAAATCCTTAAGTGAGGAAAGCCTTGAGGAGGCGTATAATTACATCCAGAATGCCCCTGTGCAAACCGCAACGCCGCTGCGGGCAGCATTGGCGGCGGATAGCTGGTGGCAGGGGCTTGGCATAGGGCAGTAAAGCTGACATAGTTAGGGGCACCTTAAAGGATTTCCTATGCTACCCGTTCTCCAAGCCACCCTTCCGGTTTTTGCCACTATTGTTCTGGGCTTTGGCCTACGCAAAACCGGGTTTATTGCGGCTGATAAGTGGAGCGCGGTGGAGGACCTGTGCTTTTACGTGCTCTTCCCCGCCATTCTGGCCAAAACCATGATCGAGGCGGACCTTTCCGGCATTGAAGCAGGGGCGTTTACGCTGACATTACTGGTGAGTGTGGGGGTGATTGGCGGCACGGTGCTGGCGCTTTGGCCGCTGCTGCGGCGGGTTCTGGGCACCAAGCCACCGCAGTTTTCAACTATTTATCAAACGGTTACGCGCTGGCACGGGTTTATTGCCCTCGCGATTGTGCTTAACCTATATGGCCCCAACGGTGCGGCGCTGATCGCGATTATTTTTGCCATTCTGGTGCCGATATTGCAGGTCAGCAACATCATGGTGTTGGCCGCATTTTCGGACAAAAAGGCCGATATGCGGGCGGTGGCCATGACTATTGTGAAAAACCCGCTGATCTGGGGCATCGGGCTAGGGCTTTTGCTCAATGGCGTAGCGCTTTGGCCACCTATTATGAGCACACTGGACCTGCTGGGCCGCTCGGCGCTAGGCATGTCTCTGCTGGCACTCGGTGCGGGGCTGAGCCTGAAGGCCGCGATGCACCCCTCCAAGGAAATGCTGATTGGCATTATCGGCAAGTTGCTTTTTACCCCGTTGGTAATGATGAGCGCGGCCTATGCTTTTGGGGTAACGGGGCTAGAGCGGGATGTGCTGCTGATTGCCGCCGCCGTGCCAACGGCGATGAACGGCTATGTATTGGCGCGTAAAATGGGTGGAGATGCAGAGCTATATGCCACTATTTCAACTGTGCAGACCGTCCTCTCTTTTATCACTATCCCCCTACTTTTGTGGCTTGTGGCCAGCTAGCGCCGCCCACCAAAAGGAACGGAGACCTGAAAGGTAAACACGCCTTTTGTCTCTTTGCCCGGCACCGGCAGAAAACCGATAGAGAAATCAACACCATTTTGCATCCGCAGCTTCATGGAAGGCCCCATCGCGAGCACATAGTCCCCTATGGTTGGCCAGCCCCAGCCGCGCGCTTCTTCGCTCAAAACGGGGTATTCAAAAAAGCCGGCAAAACCACCCGCGCGCAGCTCGGCATTGCCAATGCTGGCAAGGCGCCAATCGGCAAAAGAGAGGGCATATATCGTTCGCTCGCTATAGCTATTGAGGTATGCGCCCGCCTGCACACCGACTTGGAATTTTTTATCGGCGCGAAACGTGGCCGAGAGAAAAAGGCCAGGATTAATGCCGTTAAACTCCCGCTGCGGTGCCACGTGAATGGAGCCAAGATTTGCGCCAACACGCCATTGTGTTTCGGCCATAGAGGTGGTGGCGGCAAGAGTAGCAAGGACGGCGATAACACTTAAGCGGCTGGACATGGCAATTCACTTTCAAGCAAGGTTTCAAACACGTGCCCATCCACTGAATACTTCAGAAAAGGGCGTGGTTACGAAACTCTGCTTCTGCTTGAGCTGTGATCGTTAACACTTTCAGGAATAAATTCTAAAGGTTATCAAAGTTCTAACATACGGATTTGCAGGGGTTTTTTAGTTAAGGACGGTTAACAAAGCCTAAACGGGCTAAAGAAATATACTTGCCAAAATGGAGAGGCCGGACAGCCCAAGGATGGCCATAACTAAGCCATGAAACTGCGCCTCACCGAGGCGAAAGTATATTTGCACGCCAAGAAATGCGGCGGTGGCAGAAACAGGCACAGCAATAAGCGCCAGCTTCCAGAATGCTGGCGTCAGGTAGCCCGCCCAGAACAGCGTTAGCATCGAGAGCGTTGCCATGCTGAGGTTGTAGCTTTGGAAAAGCCCGCGCTTTGTGGGCTTATCCCAGCGCAAAAGCGTGGCCCAGATGGTGGGGGCGACGCCCGCCAGCCCCGCAAGGCCGCTCATGGTGCCGCCGATCAGGCCGATGGCAGGGTTAAGGCGCTCCGCCTTGGCGGGCAGGCGGATATGTTTACCGAAGATCAGCATTGTGGCGAGGAAAACGAGGATCACCACCGCCACGAAACCCTTGAACAGCGGCACAGAAACCACCCCAAGCAAGGCCACGCCGATAGGCACGCCGAGCACCCCGCCCGCCACAAAAGGGGTGGTGTGGCGCAGGTTGATATGCGGCCAAACCCTTGGCAGGGCTTGCAAATTAGAGCCGATGATCGAGATCACCACCAGCGGCCCTGCCAGCGTGGGCGGCAAAAAAAGCAGCCACACGCCCAGCGCCATAATGGCAAAGCCAAAGCCGCTTAACCCGTTCACGAGGCCTCCCAATACTGCACCCAGTATCAGGAGGGCCATATCAGGCATGTATCGCGCCGTCTCCACAAGCCAGCGCCGCTTCGCGCACGGCCTCGCTAAAGGTCGGGTGGGCGTGGCAGGTGCGGGCGATGTCTTCAGCCGACGCGCCAAACTCCATCGCCACGCAGATCTCGTGGATCAGCTCGCCCGCCATTGGCCCCATCAGGTGGCAGCCCAGAATGCGGTCGGTGTCTTTGTCGGCAAGGATTTTCACAAACCCCTCCGAGCCAAACACCGCCTTGGCGCGACCATTGCCCATAAAGCTGAACTTGCCGACCTTATAGGCGCGGCCCTCGTCCTTAAGCTGGGCCTCGGTTTTGCCAACGCTAGCCACCTCTGGTGTGGTGTAGATTACCCCCGGGATGACGTCATAATTCACATGGCCAGCTTGGCCTGCAATGCTTTCGGCCACCGCCATGCCCTCGTCTTCGGCTTTATGGGCCAGCATCGGGCCGTCAATCACATCGCCCAGTGCATAGATGCCCTCAACATTGGTGCGCCAGTGGCCGTCGGTTTCCACTTGCCCACGCGGGCTTGTGGCGATGCCCATGTCTTCAAGCCCGAGGCCCTCGGTAAACGGCTTGCGCCCCGTGGCCAGCAGCACTTTGTCGGCTTCCAAGGTGGCGTCAGAGTCATCTTTGCGCAGCTTATAATGCACGGTGGCCACGCCGTCTTTGCTTTCAACACTTTGCACAGCGGCCTTGAGCACAAACTTGATGCCCTGCTTTTTAAGGCTCCGCAAAAGGGTTTTCTGGATTTCAGGGTCCATGCCGGGGGTGATGTGGTCAAGGAACTCCACCACCGTCACCTCGGCCCCGAGGCGGGCATAA
>JAJRRX010000366.1 GCA_024279075.1 Alphaproteobacteria bacterium
AGGCCAACACCCGTGTTGCCCGTATCCGCTGTGACGTGATGAAGCCGGACAAGATCATCGAGATCCCGAACGCCTCGGACATCCACGGCCTGCGCCCACAGAAGTTCCCGCGCACCGGCTATGTGTTTGCCAATGGTGAGCACCGCGTGCCGCTGGTGAATGACGGTAGCAACATGGACGACGTTGAAAACTACGTGTCCATCTTTACCGCCATTGACGGCGATACTATGGAGATCGCTTGGCAGATCACCGTAACTGGTAACCTTGATAACACCGATTGTGATTACCAGGGCAAATACGCCATGTCGTCCTCTTATAACTCCGAAGGCGCGACCGAGCTTGTCGGCATGATGGAAGCCGAGATGGACCACGTTGTTGTGTTCAACATCGAGCGCATCGAAGCGGCAGTCGCTGCTGGCGACTATGAGGTCTATAACGGCGTTAAAGTGCTCGACGGTAAAAAAGGTTCCGACCTCACGGTTTACATCCCGATCCCGAACAGCCCGCACGGCGTGAACACCGCCCCTGATGGCAAATACGTTATGGTCAACGGCAAGCTTTCGCCAACCGTTTCGGTGATCGAATGGGCCAAGCTGGACGCTGTATTTAACGGCGCTGAGCCACGCTCGGCCGTGGTTGCCGAGCCAGAGCTGGGCCTTGGCCCTCTCCACACCGCCTTCAACGGCAAGGGTGAGGCTTATACCACGCTCTTCCTTGATAGCCAGATGGTGCATTGGGATATCGACAAAGCCGTGCGCGCCTATGCAGGCGAGGACGTAGACCCGATCATCCAGAAAACCGACGTGATGTATCAGCCGGGCCACAACCACACTTCGATGGGTGAAACCAAAGAGGCCGATGGTAACTGGCTGGTATCGCTGAACAAGTTCTCCAAAGACCGGTTCCTCAATGTAGGCCCGCTGAAGCCGGAGAACGACCAGCTGATCAACATCAAAGACGGTGCGCTGGAAGTTGTGCATGACGGCCCAACGTTCGCTGAGCCGCATGACTGTATCATCGTGCGCCGCGACATCGTGAACCCGCTTAATGTGTGGCCTAAAGATGACCCGATGTGGGCAGACGCCACCGCCCAAGCCAAGGCAGACGGCGTGGTGCTCGGGGATGACAGCAAGGTTATCCGCGAGGGCAACAAAGTCCGCGTTTACATGTGGTCTTCCGCGCCGACCTTCTCGATGGAGGAGTTCACAGTGAATCAGGGCGACGAGGTCACGGTTTACATCTCCAACATTGATGATGTGGACGACCTGACCCACGGCTTCACCCTTGGCAACCACGGTGTTTGCATGGAGGTTGCGCCACAAGCAACCGCTTCTGTGACCTTCACCGCTGACCGCCCGGGCGTGCACTGGTTCTATTGCCAGTGGTTCTGCCACGCGCTCCACATGGAGATGCGCGGCCGGATGCTGGTAAACCCTGCATAGGAGCTGACATGATCCGCGCGCTTACCTTTCTTATCTTCGCGATTCCGGCCTTGGCCGGTGCCGAAGAGGTGGCCGTGCCACCGGAAAGCGGCGCGCTGGTCTTGGCGATTGAAAATGCGCAGGCGGGGGATATCCTCCGCCTGAGCGCCAACGCCCTTTATGAAGGTGCGATAGAAATTTCAGTGTCGCTGACCATCATTGGCAATGGGGCCACAGTGGACGGCCAAGGCACAGGCTCGGTGATCATGGTCACCGCCGAAGATGTAACCCTGCGCGGGCTTACGGTTATTGGCTCGGGTTCGGGCGGCGATGGCCTTGATGCTGGCATTACCCTAAGCAAAACCGCCCACGGGGCCGTGGTTGAAGGCAACCGCGTGCTGCTAAACCTGATCGGCATTGATGTGCACGGCGCGAAGGATTCGCTGGTGGCGTATAACTATATTGAAGGCCGCCAAGACCGCCGGATGAACGACCGAGGCAACGGCATTTATATCTGGAATGCGCCCGGCACCCGCGTCATTGGCAACGATATCCGCTATGGCCGCGATGGCGTGTTTGTGAACACCTCGCGCAATAACGAATTCATCGGCAACCGCTTTAGGGACCTGCGCTTTGCCATCCACTATATGTATGCCAACAATTCCGTAGTCTCCGGCAATATCTCCGAGGGCAACCACCTCGGCTACGCCATTATGTTTTCCGACCAAGTGCGCATCGAGGGCAATCTGTCCCTCAATGACCGCGACCACGGCATTATGATGAACTACACCAACAAGGGCGAAATCTTGAACAACACCATTCGCAATGGCGGCGAAAAGTGCGTGTTTATCTACAATTCCCACCGCAATAGTTTTCAGGGCAACAGCTTTGAAGGCTGCCAGATCGGGATCCATTTCACCGCCGGCTCCGAGCGCAACAGCTTTTCCGGCAATGCCTTCATCGGCAACCGCACGCAGGTCAAATATGTTGGCTCGACATGGGTCGAGTGGAGTGAAGACGGCCACGGCAATTACTGGTCCGACCACACGGCCTATGACCTCAATAATGACGGTATCGCCGATACGGCGTATCGCCCGAATGACATCATGGACCAAGTGCTCTGGAGCCAACCCGCCGCCAAATCCCTGCTCGGCTCGCCCGCTGTCCAGCTCATCCGCTGGTCCCAATCCGCCTTTCCGGCGCTGCTTCCGGGCGGCGTGATAGACAGCGCCCCCCTGATGCAGCCCAACACCCCACAAATCCCCATCTGGGAGGAGTTCGAATGACTGTCCTCGGTATTGAAAACGTATCAAAAACCTACGGCGAGGTGCACTCGGTGCGGGGCGTAAGCCTGAATCTGAACGCAGGCGAGCGCGTGGCGCTGCTGGGCCATAACGGCGCGGGCAAAACCACCCTTATGCGCATGGTTCTGGGCCTCACGCCCCTGACTTCCGGCCGCATCACCGTGCTTGGCATGCCGCCCGGCTCCCGCAAAGCCCGCACCGCCATCGGCTTCCTGCCCGAAAGTGTGGCCTTCCACGGCGCGCTGACAGGCCGTGAGCAGCTGCACCACTTCGCGCGGCTAAAAGGCGTGAAGCGCAGCGTTGCCGATGACCTTTTGGAGCGCGTCGGCCTCACTCACGCCATGAAACGCAAAATCCGCACCTATTCCAAAGGCATGCGCCAGCGCATCGGCCTTGCCCAAGCCCTGCTCGGCCAGCCCCGCCTTGCCCTGCTGGATGAACCCACCTCCGGCCTAGACCCGATTTCCCGCCACGAGTTCTATGACATCGTCGACGACCTCGCCAAAGGCGGCAGCGCCGTGCTGCTTTCCTCCCACGCGCTCACCGAGCTGGAAAGCCGCACCGATCGCATCGCGATTATGTCCAAGGGTCACCTGCTGGCCAATGACAGCCTAAGCAACCTGCGCGAAGCCGCCCGCCTGCCCATTCAGGTGCGCGTAAAAGCCACGCCGGAAACGGCGGATAGCGTTGCCGCCCAGCTCGGCGGCACCCGCATCAACGGCGCATCGGTCTCGCTAGAAGTGCAGCAAGAAGCCAAGGTTTCCCTGCTTGGCCAAATCACCGGACTTGGTGACCTCGTCAAAGATATCGACTTCACCCCCGCCAGCCTAGAAGAGCTTTACCGCCACTACTCCGTGCCAAAACAGGAAGGCAAATAATGTCTACCATCGCCATCGCCCGCATGGAACTGCTGATTGCCCGCCGCAATATGTGGGTCTTCACATCCCTCATCCTCATGGGCCTGTTCTCCTCCGTCCTCACCCTCGCGGGCGGCGCCCCCACCGGCTCGCTGGGGGTCGATCCCCTCCTGATCGCCACCACCTCCATCACCACCCTTTCGGTCTATCTCATCCCCCTCATCGGCCTGCTGCTGAGCTTTGACGCCATCGCCGGAGAAGCCGAACGCGGCACCCTTGCCCTCAGCCTCACCTACCCGCTGTCCCGTGGCGAAATCCTGCTCGGCAAGTTCCTTGCCCACCTCATGGTGCTCGGCTTCGCCGTGGCCGTCGGCCTCGCCCTCACCGCAGGCCTCACCATCTGGAAATACGGCAGTGCAGACCTCAATTACCTGCCATTGCTCAAGCTTTTCGCCACATCCCTCGCCCTCGGCGCCGCCTTCCTCGGCATCGGCTACACCATTTCAGCCCTCGCCAAACAAACCGGCGTCGCCTCCGGCATCGTCATCATCGTCTGGCTCATCTGCGTGGTGCTCTACGACCTCGGCCTGCTCGGCGCGCTGGTCGCCGATGGCGGCGGCACCTTCACCAAAACCATTTTCCCGTGGCTCCTCGTCGCCAACCCCGCCGACGCCTTCCGCCTCATCAACATGCCCACCGACACCGTCTCCACCCTCGCCACAGGCCTCGGGGCCGCTGGCCAAGCCTCGGGCTTTGGGCCGCAACTCGCCTCGCTCCTACTCTGGCCCGTTCTTGCCCTCACACTGGCTTGGGCCGCCTTCCGGAGGGTCGAACCATGATGAAATGGCCACTTCTAGCGCTGGCCTTGCTGGCCGCCTGCGACGACGAAACCACCCGCGCCCTACCCTCGCCGCTCACGCTGAATGACGATGCCGCCGGCTATTATTGCCAAATGGTCATCCTCGAACATGAAGGCCCCAAAGCCCAACTTTTCCTTGACGGTGCGCTTGCGCCTTTGTGGTTTTCACAGGTGCGTGACGGGCTGGCCTATCTCAAATCGCCTGAGCAAGAGGGCGTCATCCTCGTACTTTATGTCAACGACATGGGCAAAGCCATCAGCTATGCCGAGCCAGGCGGGGATAACTGGATTAAAGCGCAAGACGCGTTCTACGTCGTTGGCTCAGACGCCATCGGAGGCATGGGCGCCCCCGAGCTGGTGCCCTTTGGCACGCCCGAATCCGCGCAAGAATTTGCCGCCACCCACGGCGGCACTGTAATGAAACTCGAAGATATCTCAGCCGAAACCGTGCTCTCCCCCGTAGAGTTCACCTTGGCCACACCGGAGACCTAACCTATGACCACCCGCCGCCGTTTTCTCACCATCTTAGCCGGAGCTGCCGTGCTGCCCACCCTGGCCAACGCCGCCGCCAGCTGGCGCGGCATTGCGCTCGGTGCTAATGCCCAAATCATCCTTGACCACCCCAACGCTGACGTCCTCATCGCCAAAGCCGTCACAGAAATCAGCCGCCTAGAGGCCTTGTTTAGCTTGCATCAAGATAGCCAGCTCACCCGCCTGAATGCGGCTGGCCGCTTGGCTGACCCCGCCCCCGAAATGCTGGAACTCCTCTCAATCTGCTCAACTGTCAACGCCCGCACGGGCGGCGCGTTTGACCCGACAATCCAGCCCCTCTGGGCGCTCTACGCTGAGCGTTTCTCGGCTGGCAACACCCCGAGCGCTGCCGAGATTGCGGCGCTCAATACTGGCTGGCAACACGTACAGTTCTCCCCTGCCGAGGTGCGCTTTGCTAAACCCGATATGGCTCTCACGCTCAACGGCATCGCCCAAGGCTTCATTGCCGATAAAGTGGCTGCGTTTTTCCGTGCCGAGGGTATTGAGAACGTGCTCGTTAACACCGGCGAAATCATGGCACTGGGCGTGGCACCCGATGGCAATGCGTGGCCCGTAACCATCGCCAATGCAGGTGGCCAAATCGCCCTGCTCAGCAACGCCGCCATGGCCACTTCAGCCCCTTTAGGCACAGTTTTTGATCCTGCTGGCAGGGTCAGCCACATCCTTGACCCGCGCACGGGGCTGGCTGGCGGGCAATGGGGGCAGGTGAGCGTAACCGCCACAAGTGCGGCCTTGGCAGACGGGCTTTCGACGGCTTTTTGCCTTATGGATGAGGCCGAAATTCAGGCAGCAGGGCAGAGCGGCGTGCTCGATATTATGACAATCGCTTAGAAGCTCGCCCAGCCTATTTGCTTGAAAATGGGCCGATAGACCTGCGCCATATACTGGAGGGAACCGCCATCTGCGGGCGTTGTTTTTGGCCGCCACGCCACCTCTGCAAGGCCCAAAATACGCGGCGCGAGTTTGGGCTCCATCTCGGCATCTACATGGGTGAACTCACTCCAAAACGCGGCCTCAACACCGATTATATTAGCCT
>JAJRRX010000367.1 GCA_024279075.1 Alphaproteobacteria bacterium
AAATACCGCCAAGGGGCTGATAAATCTGATCTTTTTACCTTCGGGCCCAAAAAAACCAATGTGCCGATAATCCAGGACGCTAGAAGAAACCGCACGGCATTTAGCGCGGCAGGGTCAATCTCGTTTGCTGCCCGTGCGCCCAAAGCAAAGGAGCCAGCTACCAGCGCCGAAAACAGCAGCATCGCCAGATGCCCGCGCAGGATAGGGCTTTGAAAACGTTGCATTAAAACCGATCAAGCAAGCGGTTGAGGTAATCAAGCTCTTCGGTTGAGCGCTTGGCCTCTCCCGAGCGCCGCCGGATTTCGCCGAGCAATTCCCGGGCGCGATCTGAGGCGTTTTGGTCCGGCACGGCCGTGTCCCCATCAGCGCGGCCTTTATTACCAAGTGGCCGCCCTAACGGGTCGTATTTGTCGCGCTCAGCGGTAACATCACCATCTTGGCCAGAGCGCCCAGCCTCCTGCCGATTGTCCATTTCGCGCAGGGTTTGGCGCATGTTTTCCATTGCTTGCGCTTGTGCGTCAAACGCGCCTGAGAAATCGCCCTCTTCCAGCCGATCCCGCGCTTCGCCCATGTTACGCTCGGCCTCGTCTAGCGCCTCAGCGCCCGCGCCACCCTCTTGCATTTGCTCAACAAATTCACGTAGTTGCTCTTGCCGCTCGGCCAAAGATTGCCCTTGTTCATTGCCTTGGTTCTGCTGGTCAAACTGCTCTTGAAGCTGCTGAAAAGCCTCATCTGAAAGCTCCTGCTGCTCTTGCAAACCATCTTGCATTTGCTGCTGCTCAGAGCTTTGCTGCTGCTGACCACTGCCAGAACCTTGCACCATTTGCATATTATTCATGAAGTTTTGCAGCTCTTCCAAAAGCTGCTGCGCTTCTTCGGTTTGGCCATTTTCTGAGAGCTCCTGAATGCGATCAAGCATTTCTTGCAGTTGGTCAGAGGTTATCGTCCGGCTTTCGCCCTGCGCTTGCTGCTGCTGGTTTGGGTCCATGTTTTGCGCCAGCTCATCCATATAATCCCGCGTGGCATCGCGCAATTCATCCATCAAGCCAGCGATTTCCTCATTCGTGGCCCCGTTCTCCAGCGCTTGCGATAGCCGTTCCTGCGCCCGCTGCAACCGCGCCTCTGCCCCGCTCAAATCCCCGTTTTCGATCTGCATGGCGATGCGCCAAAGCAATTCCTCAAGGTCCGTGCGCTCATCTTCATCCACCCCGTCTTCCATCTGATACCCCATCCGCCGAACGGCACTGCGATATAGCAGGTATGTGGATGAATTGGGGAAAAGCCCATCTTCGGGCCTATAACTCATGGCGCGCAATACTTGTGAGACCCGCTGGTCATTCTCGGGTGACCACATCAAATCTCGCCGTTGCTCCACCACGGCCCCTGCCAACGGGTCAAAAAAGCTGAGCGCTGGCAGCTCGTCGGTTGCCATCTCCAAGCTTGCCACTTGCCCCGCGCCATCGGTAACCTCAAGCGTGATCGTTACCGGCAGGTGCGCCCACATTTCTTTGGAATAATCCGCCAACAAGGTTTCTTTGATATCCGTGAGGTCTTGGGTGAAAGGCAGCGGCAGCTCGCCGGTAAAATCAGCGGGCACCGCCACAGGGTTTACTGCCAGCCCAAAGGCGCGGTTCACCTGCCCGAGCTCGGGGTGGATGATATAGCGGGTCGAGACAATACCATAATCATCGGTCGCCGCATATTCGATTGAAAGCTCGCCCTCGCGGGATTTACTAATTCCGTCCGGTGCATCCAGCGTCGGCGGCGCATCGGCGATCACCGAGATTTGCCATTTACCCAGCGTTTTGCCGCCGTCAAAAACCTCCACCGCGCCGTTAAGCAGCACTGCAAAGCGCCCATCGCGGGCCGGTGCGCCCTCCTCAGGGGCCATCAGGCCCAGCCCCTCGCCGCTCACACTTTCTGTAAGCGAAAACTCGCCGTCACCATAGGTGCGCAGGGTAATTTCGCTGCCAATGGGCAGCTCTATCCGCACGCCATCCCCTAGTTCGGTCAGGTAAATCGCTGGTTTTCCGGTGTAAGCAGGCGGGGTTGCCCAAGCCTCAATCGCCACCGACGGGGCGGAGGCCGCCGCTTCACCGCCAAGAGTGGTTTGCAGAGTTTCCACGCCGATTTTGGGGGCAAATAGCAGCGCCGCAACCACCGCTGTCAGGGCCATAAGCCGGAGGCCATAGCCATCTTTTCGGGCCAATTCCGGCGCGGGCAACAGCACGCGCGCGGCCATGGCTTCGGCCTTCATATCCTCTAGATGCGCCGTCCATAGTTCCCTTGCAAACGGGTCCTTTTGGTTAATCGCGGGGCTATCTTGCAGGCTTGCGATCGGGTGGTTTCCAAGGCTTTCATCAAGTTTTTCAAGCGCTTGCGCTCGGCTTGGGAGCGAAAACTTTTGAATACCAACATAAAGCAAGCCCAAGCCTGCCAACCCAATTAACACCAGCGCCCCGATGGCCCAATTTGTGGGCAAAGCGGCAATGGCACCAAAGGCAGTGGCGGCATAAGCAAAGCCGATAAGCGTGAGCAAGGGCCAAAAGGCGCGCAGGAAGCTTTCGGCCCCAAGGCTCAGCTTGGCAAGCGTGATACGGCCACGCAAAAAACCCAGCAACTTGCGCCGCCGATTGGCCTCGGTAAATGTGGTGCGTGGCGGCATGTTAGCTCTTTATGATTCCATCCATTCCGGCAGTGTATCGCGGGAAATCATTTCTTCATAGGTCGGGCGCGCGCGAACCACGGCAAATTGATCGCCCCGCACCAAAACCTCTGGAATAAGCGGGCGGGCGTTATATTCCGACGCCATTACGGCCCCGTAAGCTCCCGCAGAACGAAACGCCACAAGATCACCCGCGCGCAAAGGCGGCATGTTGCGCTGCTTGGTAAAGGTATCACCGCTTTCACAGATCGGGCCAACGATGTCTACGGGCGCGGGTTCAATCCCTGCTTCCGGCTCTTGCACCGCAATAATATCGTGGTGCGCCTCATACATGGCGGGGCGAATGAGGTCGTTCATCGCGGCGTCGATAATCAGGAAATCACGGCCTTCGCCTTCTTTCAAGTAGATCACTTTGCTGACCATTATGCCCGCATTACCCGCAATCAGCCTACCCGGTTCGATCTCGATCTCGCAGCCCAAATGCCCCACGGATTCGCGGATCACTTGGCCATATTCCATCGGTAATGGCGGCGCTTCGTTGGAGCGCACGTAGGGGATGCCAAGGCCGCCACCGAGGTCTAGCCTGCGAATATTATGGCCGTCAGAGCGCAAGGTTTCTGTAAGCTCGGCAACCTTGCTAAAAGCCTGTCTATATGGTTCTAAATCAGTAAGTTGCGAGCCGATATGGACGTCGATCCCGACCACTTCAATGCCCGGCAAGCTGGCCGCTTCGGCGTAGGCCTCGCGGGCTTTGCTCATGGGAATGCCAAACTTGTTTTCGGATTTTCCGGTGGCGATTTTAGCGTGGGTTTTAGCGTCCACATCGGGGTTCACCCGCAGGGTAATGCGCGCCGTTTTCCCCATGGCCGTGGCGACTTTG
>JAJRRX010000368.1 GCA_024279075.1 Alphaproteobacteria bacterium
CATTCACGGAGACGCAAATGCGCTGCCCCTTTTGTGGAAATATTGATACGCAGGTGAAAGATTCTCGCCCCGCCGAAGACCATTCCGCCATCCGCCGCCGCCGCTATTGCTCGGCCTGTGCGGGGCGCTTTACCACCTATGAGCGGGTGCAGCTACGTGATCTTGTGGTGCTAAAGAAAAACGGCAAGCGCGAGGATTTTGACCGCGATAAACTCGCCCGCTCCATCCGCACCGCCCTGCAAAAACGCCCCGTAGAGGCCGAGCGGGTAGACCAGATGATCTCTGGCATTGTGCGCCGCTTGGAAAGCCTCGGCGAAGTCGATATCCCGTCCGACAAAATCGGCCAGATCGTCATGGAAACCCTCGCGCGGATAGACACGGTGGCCTATGTGCGCTTCGCGTCGGTTTACAAAAACTTCCAAGCCGCCGATGATTTTGAGGAATTTGTGCACGAGCTGCGCCCCCCCGAAGATGCCGAGTAACGACCGCCGCTGGATGCAGCTGGCGCTGAGCCTCGGCGCGCGCGGGCTCGGCTTCGTCGCCCCCAACCCTGCCGTGGGATGTGTGATCATAAGGGATGGCCGTGTCCTTGGCCGAGGCTGGACCCAACCGTCCGGGCGCCCCCACGCCGAAACCATGGCACTGGCGCAAGCGGGTGAATGCAAAGGCGCAACAGCTTACGTGAGCCTAGAGCCCTGCGCCCATACTGGAAAAACGCCGCCCTGCGCCAATGCGCTGATCAAGGCTGGTATTGCCCGCGTGGTCTGCCCGATAGCCGACCCAGACCCCCGCGTTTCGGGCAAAGGGTTTGCCATGCTGCGTGCAGCAGGCATCGCGGTAGATATCGGCCTCATGGCCCCTGAAGCCCGCAAAGCCAATGCCGGATTCCTCTTCACCAAAGAGCAATCCCGCCCCTTCATCACCCTAAAACTCGCCGCTTCGCTTGATGGTCGTATCGCCACAGCCACGGGCGAAAGCCGCTGGATCACCGGCGCAGTATCTCGTCGCTATGTCCACATGCTACGCGCCACACATGACGCCGTAATGATAGGCCGAGGCACCGCCGAAGCCGACGACCCAATGCTAGACATCCGCGACCTAGGCCTAAGTCACGCCAACCCCACTCGCGTGGTTTTGGATAGTGACCTCGCCCTCAGCCACACCTGCCGCCTTGCGCAAACCGCACCCCTAACTCCTCTCTGGATGTGCCACTGCGCGGGAGCTAAAGGCCTGGAAAACTGGGGTAAAACAGCTGCCACCCTTATCGAGACCCCCATAAACCCCTCCGGTTTAAACCTCAAAACCCTACTTGAGACCCTCTCCACCCGAGGCCTAACCCGCATCCTCGTCGAAGGCGGCGGCCAACTCGCCGCAAGCCTGATCTCAGCCAAACTTGTTGACCGCTTAGAAGTCTTCCACGCCGGCCTTCTCCTTGGCGCATCAAGCACCCCCGCTCTCGCTGCGCTTCCCGCTAAATCTCTTGCCGAATTCCCCCGCTTTACCCACATCGAAACCAAAACCCTAGGCAATGACACCCTCACCATCTGGGAATAGATCTAACGCCTCCCGCCCGTCGGACGCCGTGCAGCAAGCTGCAAACCGCCTCCCGTTGGGCGTGGCCTCGGCTACGCCATCGGCAAGGGCTTCGCCCCTCTGGCGCAAGCGCCATTCACCCCAGAGTATTTTTAAAAAGAAGAAGTACATTCTACTTTGCACAAATACTCTGGGGTG
Organism: Alphaproteobacteria bacterium; assembly: GCA_024279075.1. Classification (GTDB taxonomy): domain Bacteria; phylum Pseudomonadota; class Alphaproteobacteria; order Rhodobacterales; family Rhodobacteraceae; genus UBA3077. The sequence continues at coordinate 1,732 of JAJRRX010000368.1, forward strand.
AGCGCAGCGAGGGGCAACGCCCCTTTACAGCCTAACCTCTAGCACCACCCTCGCAGCGCGGCGCGGGCAAAACCCTCGCCCTAGGCGCAATGCCAGACGCGCCGCTCGCGGAGCTTAGACCCCGTATATCTCACCAAACTTGGCATTCAGATATCCCAGCAAGGCCGAGGCCCCCGCCTTATGGCCCACGGCATCCTCAATCAACTGCCCCGGTGCTTTCATCCTCCCATGGTCGTGCACATTCCGGTGCAGCCACTCTAGCGGCGCGGCTAAATCAGCCTTGGCGATCAACCCATCCAGCCCGTCGATATCGCTCTGCATCTTGGCAAACAACTCGCCTGCATAAAGGTTGCCCAATGAATACGTAGGGAAATACCCGAACAACCCCACCGACCAATGCACATCCTGAAGCACGCCGTTGGAAGGCTTATCCACCGCAACCCCGAAATCCGCCTCAAAGCGCTCGTTCCACGCGGCCTCAAGGTCATCCACCTCCAGCTCGCCCTCGATCAGCGCGCGCTCAAGGTCAAACCGCATCATAATGTGCAAGTTATAATGCACCTCGTCTGATTCAGTCCGAATATAACTGCTGCGCACGCGGTTCACCGCTTTATGAAAATCATCGGGGCTATCCACCCCGATCTCGCCAAAATGCGCCTTGAACATCGGGAACAGGTGCTCGGCAAATGCCCTTGACCGCCCGATCTGGTTTTCCATCATCCGGCTC
>JAJRRX010000369.1 GCA_024279075.1 Alphaproteobacteria bacterium
AACAGTTGGCGCACATTACCTGGCCAGCTATACTGCGAAAATATCCGCTTCACTTCCGGCGAAATGCGCTCGAAATCGCGGTCTTCTTCTTTGGCAAACCGCTGAAGCACCGCCTCTGCAATTAAGCCTATATCCTCACCTCGGTCTCGCAAGGGCGGCATGTGCATCGGCACCACATGGAGGCGGTAATAGAGATCCTCCCGAAACCGCCCTGTGCGCACTTCTTCTAACGGATCTCGGTTGGTGGCGCAAAGTATTCGGGCATCCACCGATTTTGCCGCCACCGCCCCAACCGGCTGGATTTTGGAGGTTTCCAAAAACCGTAGCAGCTTGGTTTGCAGGTTCAGGTCCATCTCGCAGATTTCATCAAGAAACAGGGTACCGCCAGACGCCGCCTCTGCCGCGCCGATTTTATTGGTAATTGCACCGGTGAACGAGCCTTTGAGGTGGCCAAACACCTCGGATTCCAGCAGATCCGCCGGAATCGCCCCGCAGTTCAGCGGCACAAACGGCCCCTTGGCGCGGCGCGAAATGGCGTGAATGGCTTTGGCCGCCACCTCTTTGCCGGTGCCACTTTCGCCGGTTATAAAGACCGTTGCAGAACTACGGCCAATATTACCAATCATCTTATAAATTTGCTGCATGGGCGCTGACTCACCCAAAAACCCGTGAAACTCGGCTTGGGTGGCAAAGCCCTCGCCTTGTGGTTTGCTCGGTGTGGCGGCCTGCACATGTTTGGCATTTTCAACCGCACCCAGTAACTTTTTTTCATCAAACGGCTTGACCAGAAAATCAAACGCACCTTCGCGCATGGCTTCAATCGCGCGGTTGATCGAGCCATTTGCGGTGATCACAATCACCTTGGCGCCGCCCTTCAGAATGTCGCCCATGAGTTCCATGCCATCCCCATCGGGCAGGCTCAGGTCCAGCAAAATCACGCTAAAACGCTGTTGGCGCATTTCCTCTCGGGCTTGCGAGATTGTATCGCAGGCCACCACCGCGTGGCCGGCTTTTTCCAGCACCGACCGGTAAACCATCGCCAAAGACGAGGTATCTTCTACAAGCAGCAGCGGCAAATCCATAATATGGCCCTATCGGCTCTCTAGTTCACTGGTTACAAAGCGCAACACATCGCTGATCCCTTGCTCACAGCGTGCCGCCTCAGGCATAATACGCGCCCAAACTCCAGTTTTCGCCGTGGCATTTAGCGCCTCAGCGAGGTGCTGCAAATTGACAGCCCCAAAAGCACCGGCAACAGAAATAAGAATGTGTGTGTTAGCCCGAATTGGCGCTGCATCCTTCGACGCCACTCCTTCTTTTATGCCGGATCGCACATCGCCAAGGTCGTTTTGCACCTTGCTAAGCAGTTCCAGCATCGAATCTTTACCAATGATTTCTTTTAAGCCGTTATAGACATCCATTTGAATATTCGCATCCGGATTGGCAACGGTTTGGGCGGAGGGGGCATCCGGCGGGCCGGTTACAATGAGAATGGCGTTGCCAAAAGCGGCAATATCAGTGAGGGGTTTGGCGATAATGCCATCTGCACCCGCCGCCATAATGCGGTCCCGGTGTTCTGGCAGCACATAAGCGGTGAGGGCCAAAAGGGTGGTTTTGGATTTATCGTCGCTGCGGGCCCGCATTTCACGCAAAACTTCCAGCCCCGATTTTCGCGGCATCTCTATGTCAATCAAACCAAGGCTGAAATCGCCGCGTTCAAAGGCATCCATTGCCTCAACGCCATCGGCAACGGTTTCAATCGTGGCATCCATTTTTCTTAGCATTTGGGTAGCAACAAGCTGGTTGGTTGGATTATCTTCGGCCAGTAATATTTTTAGGTGAGAGAGGTCTGGCAAGCCTGTTTTGGGCTTTGTTGCTGGCACGTCTGCCGCGATCAGCATATCTTCGGGGAAGATAACCGACACCCGCGCGCCGCCAGAGGGCCGGTTTTCTGCGGTAATTTTACCGCCAGCCTTTTCTACCAATGTGCGCGCGATATAGAGGCCTAAGCCAGAGCCTTCAACCTGTGCATCATCAGGGCGGCCATGCACCAAAAACAGCTTTTCCCGCGCTTCTTCGCTAAAGCCCGGCCCATCATCCACCACCTCACAAAGCAAAGCCCCGTTCTTGACCCGCGCGAGCCGCAACTCCAGCATACCGCTGCCACTATATTTAAGCGCGTTCCCGATGATATTGTTGAATATGCGCATAAAATCAATCTGAGGAAGGCGCAGAGCACCCGGAATGGTGCCTCTCCGCAGCACTGAAAAATGCAGGCCTTTTTTTGCGGCTTCTGGCACCCAAAGCAAATTTAGCTGGGTTAACAAAGGCTCAACTTCGCTGACCGCAACGCGCGCCGCGGTATCACTGATTTCACCAAGAAGGGTGTTAATATACAGAGCAGCGGTTTTTATCTGCGCCACATAACTCAAATTTACGCCCTCAAGGCCGATGCCTTCAAGCGCTTGGCTCGCACTAAGAACGCCGCTCACTGCCGAGCGAATATCATGCGAAAGCAAAGCACTCTCTAGAGTATCTGGGTCCGTGGACATGGGGGTATCCATCCGCGCATTGGTCTGGGTCAATTCTTGCCTCATTGATTCGGTCGGTCGGCCTATAACAGCTTACGGTTGCAGTATGTCCTAAATAGGGCAAAACCGTTACTCAAATCTTACCCCAACGCCTCGGACACGCGGTTTTTCAGCAATGCGGCCTCAAGCGGCATATCAGCGACAAAATCAAACTGGTCGGGCTGATGCGGGCGACCAATACCAAAAACCAGAGCATCGGGGCAATGAGCCCGCAGTTCCGAGAGCTTTATTTGCTCATCACTGCCGCCGGTTTCCATTAAAATAATCGCCGCTTGCGGGGCGTTTTCATAGCTAACAAAATCCACGGGTAACCCCGCGATGGAGGATGTGCACACCATTTCCATGGGAGCGGATTGCATGTTGAGCAACACCTTAAGGCGGCGTGGCTCCAATGCCGCAACGGGCACATCGATTTGTAAGAGTATCTTGTCGTCATCGGTTTTCCCGAGCGTAATTTCCCCACCCATTTTCTGGGTCAATACCCGCGCCACGCTTGGCCCCAAGGCCTCTGCTGCAAAGCTATCAGAATTGTTTTTACGCACGCCAAAAATTAGATCAGGTGACCAGCCACCACCGACGTAATCCACCACTATGCGCGCTTGCAAAATGCCATTTTCATAAGCTAGCGTCAGGCCAATATCACGTGCGCCGGCGGTCTCTAGAAAGTAGGTCACCATAAGGGCGTAAGACCGGCGTAACCGTGTGGCATCGCCACATAGCATAACGGGCAGTTCGCCTGTTGCCTCCACATGCAACCGCGCTTCGGCTTGCGTCGCCACCGGGCCTAAAAGCTCGGGCAGGGCCAGCAATAGCTCGTTGCTGAAAAACGGCTTATAGGTGGTTGTGAATTGCGTATCTTCCAGCGCCGCAAAATCAAGAATATCGGTGAGCATGGCCAACATACGATTGGCAGATCTGTCCGCTTGGTCTAGCCGCAATTTTTTCTCCGGGTCATTTTCGGAGCTTCGCGCCAGCGCCAATAGGCCCAAAACACCGTTCATCGGGGTGCGCAGCTCGTGGCTCATCATCGTTAGGAAACGCGATTTCACTTCACTCGCGGCTTTAAATTTTGCGGCCAAGGCTTCATTTTCGTCGGCCAATTTGCGAAACTGTTGCCCTTCAAAAACAAAATAGATCAAAGCACCTGTTACCATGAGCACGGTTAAAACGCTGGCATAAAGCGCGTAATCAGCGCTATTACGCATTTGCGTCCGTATTTCAGCGGCTTTCTTTTCTTCGCCAACAGTGATTATTCGGCTCAGTTCATGCAGCTCATCACCAAAAGGAAAGAACGCCATGCTGATATTGGCCATCGCGGTAAAATCAAAGCTTTTAATGCTGACAACCGCCAC
>JAJRRX010000370.1 GCA_024279075.1 Alphaproteobacteria bacterium
CAGCGGCCCTATGGCGGCGCTTTGCCGATGGCACGCGGGGCGAGGAAGTATCTGCGGTGGGCGGCATTCATGACCCTACAGCGGTGTCCAAAGTGCGCTCCCGCATGCGCTCTGACCCGATTTTTCGCGATACCGCCCTGCACTTTCAGCGCCAGTTTGATAGCACGTTGCGGGCCTTTTGCGCCAATGGCACGGATGAACAAGTCGAAAAGCTGGACAACACCCGCACAGGCCGCACCTTTATGCTGCTTGGCCGCGTGAGCGGGATGTTTGGGTAAGGTGCTAGTGAAAGGCTGAAAACGGCGTAAAGGCCACGAGATCGCCCTGCTTTACCTGCATTGCCTCATCCGGCAGTTCCACAAACCCGTCTGCCCAAGCCAGCCCTGATATTCGCCCCGAGCCCTCAGAGGCAAAAACTTCAACCGAGCCATCTGCCTTGCGGCGCGCCCGCAAAATCTCTCGTCGCCCTGCCTTCTTTTGCTTCTCAAACGCTGCGGGCAGGTGGAAGGCCTGTGGCACCTGCCAGCCCTGCCCTTGCAGCGCGCCCAGCGCGGGGCGGGCAAAAATAAGCGCGGTGGTAAAGGCCGCCACGGGGTTGCCCGGCAAGCCAAAAACCGGCATCCCCTGCCACATGGCCAGCGCCAAGGGCCGCCCGGGTTTAATGGCAATGCGCCAGAGGTGGAGCTGGGCTTTTTCAGCCAACACGGCCGACATATGGTCCTCATCCCCCGCCGAAGCGCCGCCGGAGGTCAGCAAAGCATCGCAGCCCTTCGCCGCCTGATCTAACGCCGCTTCCACTGCCGCGCGATCATCAGGGACCACGCCCAAATCAACGGCTTCAAAGCCCCAGTCATTGAGCAACCCCAACAGCATCGGGCGGTTGGCGTCATAGATCTGGTGGTCACTCGCGGCCTCACTGGGTTGGCGCAGTTCATCTCCGGTAGAGAGCACCCCGACTTTGAGCCGCGAGCGCACGCTCACCTCGGCCACCCCGAGGGCCACCAACAGGCCGATTTCTTGTGGCCCCAAGCGGGTGCCAGCGGCTAGAGCAATTTCGCCCGCGTTTACATCCTCGCCCTTGGCCCTGCAATTTGCGCCAAGCTTCAGGCCCGTTTCAAAATGCAACTGGCCGTCCTTAACCTGCACATCTTCTTGCATAATCACGCTGTCCACGCCCTTTGGCACCGAGGCACCGGTAAGGATGCGAATGGCTTGGCCATAAGGGATTTTGCCAGCAAAAGGGGCACCGGCAGCGGCACGGCCATCCACCAGCGGCAGCAATTGCATATTGTTTTGGCTCAAGGCGGCATGGGCAAAGCCATAGCCATCAACCGCCGCATTGGCCGTGGGTGGGTTGGCGCGCTTGGCCACGGCATCCGCCGCTAAAATGCGCCCGAGCGCCTCAGAAACAGGGTGCCGCTCTTCCCCGACAACGCAGCGCATATGGGAGCGCAGGTGAGCTAATGCCGTTTCAACTGGCGTCCAAACTGTTCCCTCGGGCAGGGCAAAACAATCATCCTTTAAGCGTGGCGGGTTACCCAAGGCCAACCTCCTGCAAAATAAAATCGGCAATCGCCGGGATATCATTAATATCCAGCACCGGCACCGCAAGCGGCCCGACATCATGCCCCGCCGCTACGGCTTTGATGCTCGGATCACCTAGTGAAATCAGCGGGCGATCAGGCTTGACCGAGGCTTCGATCTTGGCATGGCCATTCTTTTTAAACCCTTCAATCAGCACAATATCCACAGGGCTAAGCTTGGCCAGCAGCTCATCCACCGAAGGCTCCTCTGCCCCGCGCAATTCGTGCATAATGGCCCAGCGGTATGCCGAGGCCAAAATCACCTCGCCTGCGCCTGCCGCTCGATGGCGAAAACTATCTTTGCCGGGCTGGTCGACATCAACCGAATGATGAGCGTGTTTGATGGTGGAAACGCTAATACCGCGCCCTGTAATTTCGCTTACCAACCGCTCGGTTAGCGTGGTTTTGCCGCTGTTTTTCCAGCCGGTAATGCCAAAAACCTTCATAATTTGCCTTCCGCAAGCGCCAAATCTTCCGGCGTATTGATATTAAAAAAAGGATCATCCCCAAAGCCATGAAACACAATCGGCGCGCAGCCAAGCGGCTCCACCCATTGGATAATTTTTCGTACCCCCGCCTGTAAGGCCGTACGCAGGTTTTCCCTGAAGGACACATCATAAAGCGCAAATGTGGGTTGGCGAAAATAGCCGCCACCCGCGCGGGGGCTGTGGACCATGGCAAGTGGCTCGCCGCTGGCTTCACAGGCAAAGCGCAGGCCCGTTACCAAGCGAGGCGGAAAAAACGGGCTATCGGCGGCAACGCTGACGATATGGGAAAATCCGTTATCTGCCGCCCAATCCATCCCCGCCAGCACACCTGCGAGCGGGCCGGCAAAACCCTCGATACTATCGCTGACCATTGGCAGGCCAAACGCCCCA
>JAJRRX010000371.1 GCA_024279075.1 Alphaproteobacteria bacterium
ATTCCCTGTCATTCATGGCCGCGCTGGCGCTGTGTATGCCTGCGCCACTCGCCGCACAAGACTTGCCCAAAGTGAGTGTGGTGCAGGCGCAGGAGGTGATGTTCATCGGGCAAGTGGCGATAACCGGCACATTGGTGGCGCGTGAAGAGGTGATGGTGAACCCTCGCGTGGGCGGGCAGCAAATCATTTCGGTGCGGGCCGATATTGGGGATCAGGTTACGCAAGGGCAGGTTTTGGCGCAGCTTGGCCGTGAAACGCTGGATGTGCAGGTGGCGCAGGCGCAGGCCGAAAAACAGCGGGCTGAAGCGGGTGTTTTACAAGCGCGGGCGCAACTTTCCTTGGCGCAGGCGAACCTTGATTCGGCTCGAACAACATTTACGCGTGATGAAACATTGCTGGCCACCGGCACGGTTACGCAAACCCGGTTCGACGGCAGCGAAACCGCATTTCGCACCGCCGAAGCCTCTGTGGCGGTGGCACAGCAAGGGCTGGCCGTGGCGATGGCGCAGGTCAAGCAAGCCGAAATCCGGCAAGACCTCGCAGACCTGAACCTCTCCTACACAGATATTATTGCCCCCGCCTCGGGGGTGATTTCAGCGCGCAATGCTTCGGTGGGCGCGGTGGCCGCGGCGGGGCCAAACCCGATGTTCCGTATTATTCGGGATAATCTGATCGAGGTGAAAACCGAAGTGATCGAAACCGATATTGCCCGGATTTCGGTTGGCGATACCGCAACCCTGCGGGTGGCCGGATTGGGAACGCTAACCGGCACGGTGCGGCTGGTTTCACCACGGGTTGATGCGCGCACCCGTTTGGGCGAGGTGCGCATGAGCTTGCCTGAAAACAATAATCTGAGGGTCGGCATTTTTGCCACGGGCTGGATTTCAACCGACCAGTATCGCGCCTTCGGCATTCCCGCCAGCGCCGTTTTATCCGATGCGGGCGGCACCTATACCCAAGTGGTGGATCGTGACGGGGTTATTGAAAAACGCCGCGTTGAAACCGGCCTTGTGTGGGATGGCATGCGTGAAATTCGCAGCGGGCTGGCGGCTGGCGATACGGTTATTTTGCTTTCCGGCGCATTTTTCCGACAGGGAGACCGGATAATTCCCATGCTTGAGGGCGGAGCCAGCCAATGAACCTAGCAACATGGTCGATTTATAAGCCGGTCCCTACACTGGCCTTCTTTCTGGTGGTGTGCATTGCCGGTATTTTCGGCTTTTCACGGCTCCCGGTCACGGAAATGCCCAATGTTGATGTGCCGATTATATCTATTAATATCGCCCAGCCCGGAGCGGCACCGGCCGAGCTTTCAGGGCAGATCATCAAACCTGTAGAAGATGCGATCGCCAATATTACGGGCGTAGATCATATTATCGCCAGCGCCACAGATTCTATGGCCAGCATCGTGGTCAACTTCACCATGGAAACCCCGACCGACCGCGCCTTGAATGATGTGAAAGACGCTGTGGGCAGTATCCGGACCAGCCTGCCAGATACCATTTCAGAGCCGATCATCCAGCGGGTAGAGCTGGTTGGCAAGCCGATACAGGTTTACACAGTTACCGACCCGACCCTTTCTATCGAAGGCCTCTCGACCTTTGCTGATGATGTGGTGGCGCGGGCTTTGCTTGGGCTAAAGGGCGTGGGTGGTATTACCCGCATCGGCGGCGCGGATCGCGTTATCAACGTAGAGCTGAACCCGGACCGCCTGCTTTCTCTTGGGATTACAGCGTCAACCGTGAGCCGGCAATTACGGGCCACCAATGTAAACATGGGCGGCGGGCGCGGCGAAACCGCGGGGCTGGAGTTTTCCATTCGGGCGCTTGGCAGTGCGGCAACGGTGGCCAAGCTGGCCAGCACGCCGCTCTCTTTGCCCGGCGGTGAAACCGTGCGGCTGGACCAGCTTGGCCGCATATATGACGGCCCGGCCGAGGTGCGCAATTTTGCCACCCTGAATGGCCAGCCGGTTGTGGCGCTCGCGGTTTACCGCTCGAGCGGGGCCAGTGATCTGGACACGGCAAAAGCGGTGGCTGCCAAGCTCACAACACTACGCAAAAATTTTCCCGATGCGCAAGTTACCCTGATTGACGACGCCACCACCTATACCGAAGGCACCTATAAAAGCGCCATGGAAACCCTCTATGAGGGGGCGGCCTTGGCGGTGATCGTTGTGTTTCTGTTTCTGCGAAACTGGCGGGCAACGCTAATTGCCGCCACGGCGTTGCCGCTGTCCATTATTCCCACGTTTTTTGTTATGTATTTGCTGGGGTTCTCGCTCAACACGGTAAGCCTTTTGGCGATCACGCTGGTAACGGGTATTCTGGTGGATGACGCCATTGTGGAAATCGAAAACGTAGAGCGACATTTGCGCATGGGCAAATCTTCGTTCAGGGCGGCGGGGGATGCGGCAACCGAGATCGGCATGACCGTGATTGCGATCACATTCTCCATTGTGGCAGTGTTTTCGCCCGTGTCGTTTATGGGCGGTATTCCGGGGCAGTTTTTCAAGCAATTCGGCCTAACAGTGGCGGTGGCGGCGCTGTTTTCGCTGTTGGTTGCGCGGCTCGTTACCCCGATGTTGGCGGCGTATTTTATGAAAGACACCCTCCACGCCACCGAGGAAAAAGACGGGCTGATTATGCGGCTTTACCTGCGCACTCTACGTTGGACCCTGCGCCACAAAATCATAACCCTGTTTATGGCGTTTGGCCTTTTTGCCGCCTCGCTGTATTCGGCCACGCTGCTGCCCGGCGAGTTTACCCCGAAAAAAGACATCGGCCGCACGGCCCTGACGCTGGAGCTGCCCCCGGGCACAACGCTGGATGAAACCCGCCAAATTACCACGCTGATGGGCGATAAAATTCGCACCATTCCCGAAGTAACAAGCGTGTTTGTGGAAGGCGGCGCGGGGGATATCCGGAAGGCAAACCTGACCGTAAATTACGGCCCTAAAACCGAGCGCGAACGCTATTTTCTGGATATCGAGCAAGATATTTTTGCCGTACTGGCTGATATCCCCGATGTGCGCATCAACCTTGTAAACGAGCGCGGGCAGCGCGATATTTCGCTGAGCGTGCAGGGCGAGAACCGCGCCGCCGTGACCAGCGCCGCGCTGGCGCTGGCCGCCGAAATGAAAGGCCTTGACGGGTTGGTTAATGTGACCACCACCGCCGCCCTGCCGCGCCCCGAAATCCAGATTACGCCCAAGCCGGCGCTAGCCGCCGAGCTGGGGGTGACCGCGCAAATGCTGGCCTCAACCATCCGCGTCGCCACGCTGGGGGACACAGATGCCAACCTCGCGAAATTTTCCGACGGGGACCAGCAAGTGCCCATTGTGGTGCGCCTTCAGGAAACCGCGCGCCGCGACCTTTCGCAGCTGCAATCGTTGCGGGTTACGCTAAATGACGGCAGCTCGGTGCCGTTGTTTTTGGTCGCTGATGTGGCCATGGGCTCTGGCCCCAGTATTGTAACCAGATATGACCGGCAAAATGAAACCAAGGTCGAGGCCAGCCTTGGGCCAAGCACGGTATTGGGCGCGGCGACCGACGCTGTATTTGCCTTGCCAATGGTCAGTAACATGCCCAATGGCACCACCGTGCAATCCAGCGGTGACGCCGAAATTATGGCCGATATTTTCTCGGGCTTTGCCATAGCCATGGTCGCGGGTATTATGCTGGTTTACGTGACGCTGGCGCTGCTGTTTTCCAGCTTTGTAACCCCGATCACCATTTTGCTG
>JAJRRX010000372.1 GCA_024279075.1 Alphaproteobacteria bacterium
GTTGGCATACAGTTAAACCCCGTTCAACCCGTTTCAATACTTACAGCACCTTGCACCGAATGCACAAAATGCCAAATACCGCCCACGGACAATGGTTGCCGTCCGGCGCGGTGGAATTCCAGAGGAGCGAGAATAAATTCCGGCTCATGTCCGCCTAATTGTGGCTTGTATCGGAATCAGTATAGATACCTCTCCCGAGCGGGCGGAAAATAGGAATGTTAGGGGGATAAGTCAACAGCCAATTTTGAAAAGAAAATTTGGGGGAAACCAGCCGCTTGATTGGTGCTTTATAGCGCCAAAACCTTAGCAATATCCAGCGCGAATCTGCGCTCAAGAGTAGCGGCTATATCGCTTTGGCTCATTTCGGGTCGCCGCCCCGCCGGCAATACCACCTCAGAATCATTGCTCTCATGAAAGGCCCGCAAGCTCATAACGGGATACGGGTCCATCAGCACAGGCATGTTTTGGTGCAGCTTCTCATGCCCATAGCTCAACGCATGCACCTTGCGCCCAGCGGGGGCCAGCACGCCAAGCCCAAGCCCAAGAGGGCGCGCATTTACAGTTGGCACGATCTCCCCCCTGATCAGCGTTAACCCCAGTAGGAAAGCGATGCCTATCGGATCCAGCCCGCCAGCCAGGCTTAATATATGCGGCAGGCGCGCGCGCAGTTCAGCAATAAAATCCAGCGCGACCGCGTCATCATCATCCAAGCGAAAGGAAAGCCTGAAGGGTGTTTTCTGGTCAAACACTTCGTCAAAAGCCTGCGTTACAAGCTCGCGGTAGGGCATATAAGGCTTTGCGATCACCCGCGCTTGCGGCAGATCTTGCAACAGCGCATCAAGCTTGCTGCGGTAGTGGCTGGGCATGTCCTCCCCCACCAAAACACCGATGGTAAAATTCGGGTCTGTTTGGCGCTTTAGGGTATGCAGGCAAATATTTTCAAAATAGGAAAATCTTTCTGCCATTCGCGCGGGCGCATGGAGCATAGCCCGCTTCTCCTCCGCTGTTTCGGGGGTTTGCTGGTAGCCGCCATCACAAGGAATAGAAAACCGGATCAACCCGCCGATTTGCACAAGCTGGCTGACCTCTTCTGCTGAAAACTCTGAACGTGGCATTTGCTGGCCTCCCCTCCCCTTACAGATCATGCGCGGCTATGTCTGGCAAGTTCTTAAAGGCAGCGGTGCATTCAAGGCATCCGCCACTGCCAACACATCGATCTCGCCAACGAACAAGCTTAAGACATATCTACAGGGGCATGTTTGATGCGTTGCCACTCATAGGTAGATAGCTGACGCAAATTCCGCTGCAAGGTAGGGGAAGTATTCAAAGTATGGCCTTCAGGCCCCGAAAAAAAGCGCGCACTGTTTTAGGCACCTCCGAGCGCTCAAACGCGGCGAGGGTTTCAGGCGTCCACAGCTCTGGAGAAAGCTGCGCCTCCAACCCCACAAGCTCGGCCAGTTGCGCCTTTGGCAAAGGCAATGCCTTGGCGGTGTGCAGCAAAGCCAGCAACCCGTGAACCTGCCGCATCTGGGCAAAAGCCTCCAGCATTGGGTGTAGCAGCGCGGGGTTATCCTGCCAGCTTTGCCCGGCAAAAACCTCCTGCACCACGCGCTGCCCAGCGCCATCACAGTGGTATTGCACACAGCCCTTCAGGCCCGTGCTTTCCAGCTTGGTATGCATGCCACACTTATGCCCCTTAAGGTGCTTACACGCCACCCCAGCGGGCTTATCAAAGGCAAACATCTCACCCTTATCAAGGGCCAAACCCACGCAGCAGAGCGCGGCGCAGTTCTGGCAATCTGATGTTAGCTCAACCATGCTTCCTCCACAAAAAAGCCCGCCGTCAAGGCGGGCTTTTCTGAACTCAATTTCCGATTATTCCTCGGTTGCCGCAGGCTGCTCTTCAGCAGCGGCTTCTCCGGCGGGGTTGGCCAATTCAGCCACAATCGCCGCTTCTGCTTGCCGCTGTTCGATGATCACTTGGTCACGCGCTTGCGCCACCCGCTTAAGGTCATGGGTTGCCCCACCCGTGCCCGCCGGGATCAAACGCCCGACAATCACGTTTTCCTTCAAGCCGATCAGCTTGTCGCGCTTACCTTGGGTCGAGGCCTCGGTCAGCACGCGGGTTGTCTCTTGGAACGACGCCGCAGAGATGAACGAGCGCGTAGACAGCGACGCTTTGGTAATACCAAGCAGCACTGGCCCACCTTTGGCAGGCTCGCGCCCTTCCGCCACAGCCTTTTCACAGGCCTCAAGGAACTCGGCTTTATCCACTTGCTCGCCTTTGAGCAAGATGGTGCCACCAGAGTCAGACACTTCCCATTTCTGTAGCATTTGGCGCACGATCACTTCGATATGCTTATCGTTGATCTTCACGCCCTGCAGACGGTAAACATCCTGCACTTCGTTGACCATATACTCAGCCAAAGCCTCCACACCCATGATTTGCAAAATATCATGCGGCGCAGGGTTGCCGTCCATAATATATTCGCCCTTCTGGATGAAGTCGCCTTCCTGCACCGGAATGTGGCGGCCTTTCGGCACCATATATTCCACCGTCTCCAGCGTATCGTCTACCGGCTCAATCGCCACGCGGCGCTTGTTCTTGTAGTCTTTACCAAAGCGCACATGGCCGTCGATTTCGGCGATAATCGCGTGATCTTTCGGGCGGCGGGCCTCAAACAGCTCGGCAACACGCGGCAGACCACCGGTGATGTCTTTCACCTTGGTGCCTTCGCGCGGGATCCGTGCCAACACATCACCTGGGGCGATCTCTTGGCCATCTTCCACGCCAAGCACCGCATCAATGGACATGTTATAAACAGCAGGGTTGCCATTTTCCATGCGCACAGGCTCGCCAGTTGCGGGGTCCATCACGATAATCGCAGGCTTCAGGTCGCCGCCTTTTGCCGTGGCGCGCCAATCTGACACCACCTTCTGGCTCAGGCCAGTGGCGTCATCGGTTTCGTCCCGCACGGCAATACCCACCACGAGGTCAACAAACTTGGCAACACCGGGCTTTTCGGTGATGATCGGCATGGTGAACGGGTCCCATTCATAAAGCTTGGTGCCTTGCTTGACCTTGGCCTTGTCTTTCACCATCAGCTTCGAGCCAAAGCCCAGCTTATAGGTGGAAAGCTCAACGCCGTTTTTGTCAATCAGGGCCAGCTCCATGTGGCGGTCCATCACCACGGTCTCGCCATCTGCATTCTCCAGCACGCTGGTTTTGCGCAGCTGGATTTTACCGTCGGCTATAGCATCTTGGGAAGTTTGCGAACCACCCTGCGCAATGCCGCCAATGTGGAAGGTCCGCATGGTGAGCTGGGTGCCCGGCTCGCCAATGGACTGCGCCGCGATAATGCCCACAGCCTCGCCCGGGTTCACTTTGGACCCCCGTGCAAGATCGCGGCCATAACACTGCGCACAGATGCCATCTTCGGCCTCACAGGTCAGCGGGCTACGCGCCTGAATCGAGAGCACACCAGCGGCTTCAATCGCATCCGCCAGCTTCTCGTCCAAGATCATGTTGCGGGTCGCCAGCACTTCATCAGTGCCCGGCTTGATCACATCTTCGGCCATAACGCGGCCCAAAATGCGCTCGGAAAGCGACGACACAACCGTGCCATCATTCACCGCCGCTGCCACCTTGATCGAAATCTCGGTGCCGCAATCATCTTCACGCACGATACAATCCTGCGCCACATCCACCAAACGGCGGGTGAGGTAGCCGGAGTTCGCGGTTTTAAGCGCCGTATCCGCAAGGCCCTTACGCGCACCGTGGGTCGAGTTAAAATACTCAAGCACAGTCAGGCCTTCTTTAAAGTTCGAGACAATCGGCGTCTCGATGATGTCACCATTAGGCTTGGCCATCAGGCCCCGCATCCCGCCGAGCTGCTTCATTTGCGCAGGGGAACCACGGGCGCCCGAGTGGCTCATCATGTAAACCGAATTCGGCTCCAACTCGTTGCCCTCTTCGTCAAAGCGCATTTTCGAGATTTCGGACATCATGCCTTCGGCCACATCGTCCGAGCATTTGGACCAAACATCCACCGCTTTGTTATATTTCTCAAGCTTGGTGATAAGCCCGTCCATATACTGCTGCTCGAATTCCTTAACCTTGGCACGCACGCCGCCAACGATATCCCACTTATCGTCGGGGATCAGCATATCATCTTTGCCAAAGGAAATGCCGGCCTTGAAGGCCTCAGCAAAGCCAAGGGTCATGATTTGGTCACAGAAGATAACCGACTCTTTTTGGCCGCAATGGCGGTAAACCACGTCAATAACCTCGCCCACTTCTTTTTTGCGAATGAGGCGGTTGACGATGCTAAATGGCGCTTTATGGTTTTTCGGCAGAAGCTGGGCAAGGCGCACCCGCCCCGGCGTGGTTTCAAACCGCTCCATATAGCTGTTGCCCTCTTCGTCGATCTGCTCAACGCGGGCGGTTACCTTGGCGTGCAGGTGCACGGCACCAGTTTCCAAAGCATGGTCGATCTCGTCCATATCAGCAAAAACCATGCCCTCGCCTTTCATACCCTTACGCATCAGCGTAACGTAATAAAGGCCCAAGATCATATCCTGCGACGGCACAATAATCGGCGCACCGTTGGAAGGGCTAAGCACGTTGTTGGTCGACATCATTAACACGCGGCACTCAAGCTGGGCTTCCAGCGAAAGCGGCACGTGAACGGCCATTTGGTCGCCGTCAAAGTCAGCGTTAAAAGCCGAGCAGACCAGCGGGTGCAGCTGGATGGCTTTACCCTCGATCAGAACCGGCTCGAACGCCTGAATGCCGAGGCGGTGCAGCGTGGGCGCACGGTTAAGCATAACCGGGTGCTCGCGGATAACCTCGTCAAGGATATCCCAAACTTCAGCCCGCTCTTTTTCCACCAGTTTCTTGGCTTGCTTGACCGTGCTTGAAAGACCCTTGGCCTCCAAACGCGAATAAATAAACGGCTTGAACAGCTCCAGCGCCATCTTCTTGGGCAGGCCACATTGGTGCAGCTTTAGCTCTGGGCCTGTCACAATCACAGAACGGCCAGAGAAGTCCACGCGCTTACCAAGCAAGTTCTGCCGGAAGCGGCCTTGCTTGCCTTTAAGCATGTCAGAAAGCGACTTCAGCGGGCGCTTGTTGCCCCCCGTAATCACACGGCCACGGCGGCCATTGTCAAACAGCGCGTCAACAGATTCCTGCAACATCCGCTTCTCGTTGCGCACGATAATATCGGGCGCGCGCAGCTCAATCAGCCGCTTCAGGCGGTTGTTCCGGTTGATCACGCGGCGGTAAAGATCATTGAGGTCCGAGGTCGCGAAACGGCCACCATCAAGCGGCACCAGCGGGCGCAGCTCGGGCGGGATCACGGGGATCACCGTCAGGATCATCCACTCGGGGCGGTTGCCACTTTCGCGGAAATTTTCCACCAGTTTCAAGCGCTTGATGATCTTCTTGGGCTTCAGCTCGCCCGTGGCCTCAGCCAGATCAGCGCGCAGCTGCTCGGCTTCGGCATCAAGGTCGATCGCGGCCAGCATTTCACGGATGGCTTCGGCACCAATGCCCGCTGTAAACGCGTCTGCGCCAAACTGGTCTTCGGCGTCCAGAAACTCTTCTTCGGTCAGAAGCTGGCCTTGGGTCAGGTCCGTTAGGCCCGGCTCGATCACCACATATTGCTCGAAATACAAGATGCGCTCAAGGTCGCGCAGGGTCATATCCAGCATCAAGCCAATGCGCGACGGCAGCGA
>JAJRRX010000373.1 GCA_024279075.1 Alphaproteobacteria bacterium
CCTCACTTTGCTGGTCAAGCGCGCCGAAGCCCTGCAGGCCTTCCTGAACAGTGATGACGGCGAAAACCTGTTGCAGGGCTATAAGCGCGCCAACAACATTCTGCGCGCCGAGGAGAAGAAGGACGGGGTGGCCTATGAAGGCGCGCCGGACGTGAAATTCGCCGAGGACCCCGTGGAAAAGGCGCTGTTTGCGGCGCTGGCCGAGGCAGGCCCGAAGATAGAGGCGGCGCTGGGCGTTGAGGACTTTGAGGCCGCCATGGCGGCGCTGGCGGGGCTGCGCGCGCCGATTGACGGGTTCTTTGACGGGGTGCAGGTGAATGCGGAGAACGAGATCGTTCGCCGCAATCGGCTGTGTTTGCTGAATGAAATTCGGGTGGTTATGCATAAGGTGGCGATGTTCTCCGAAATTGGTGGGTAGGGTGGTGGGTTAAAAACCCACCCTACGCCCGCCGCTTTCCCCATTGCCAATTCGCGTGCAAGGTCTATGCTGCACTGCAACGAAGCGTGAGGCAATTGCATGATACCCCTTGATGGCAAAACCGAGCTAGATGTGGCGATGCACGGCACCCGCGCCTGCCGCCTCGCCAAAATGGCGGCGCTGGGTCTGCCTGTTCCCGAAGCCGTGGTGCTTTCCGCCAAGGATGTTTCCAATATTGCCGAAACCGGCACGGTGCCGGATGTGCCTGCTAACCTGCTCAAAGGCCTGCTTTCGCTTCGCGCCTCGCCGCTGAACCCTGAGTGGGGCGGGCCGACCGCCATCCTTAATATCGGCATTAGTGATAGCACCCTGCCCGATGTGGGAGAGGGGGCCGCCTATCTGCTTTACCGCCGTTTTATCCAGTCCTACGCTACCAATGTAGCGGGGCTGGAGGCCGAGGATTTTGACGCTGATCTGCCCGACGGAGCCGCGCGGGTTGCGCATTGCAAAGCCAGCTACAAGTTTGAAACCGACGAGGATTTTCCGCAGGCGCCTGAGGCGCAGCTACGGGCCTGTATTCTGCATATGGCACGGGCATGGAACCGCCCCTCGGCCAAGATTTTGCGCCAAGCCAAAGGCGCGCCGGAGGATGCGGGCTTTGCGCTCGTGATCCAGCGTATGGCGCTGGGCATCGGGCGTGGCGAAACCGGCGCAGGGGCGGCGCAGATGGTGGATGACAAATCCGGCGCGGCCAAGCTCTGGGGGCGATATTTGCCGCAATCCCAAGGGCAGGATGCCGTGATCGGCGCGCGCGAGGCGCTGGGGGTCGAGGCCCTGTCGGCCCCTTTGCAAGCAGAGTTGTTGGCGGCAGGCGAGATCCTCGCCAAGGGCTTTGGAGATGCGTTTCAGGTGGAGTTTACCGTGCAAGACGGGCGGCTTTGGCTGCTGGATTGCAGCCCGGCCAAGCGCTCCTCCGTGGCCGCGTTGCGGATAAATGTGGACCTCGCGGAAGCCGGAATTATTAGCAAAAATGATGCGATTTTGCGCACAGAACCCCATGCGCTGGGCGACCATTTGCACCCGCAAATCGCGGAGAACTCCGCGCGGGATATTCTGGCTATGGGCCTGTCTGCCAGCCCCGGTGCAGCGACGGGGCGCGTGGTGTTTACCCCCGAGGCCGCGATGACCATGGCGGCGCAGGGGCAGGCGGCGATACTGGTGCGGGTGGAAACGGGGGCGGATGATATTCGTGGTATCCATGCGGCCAGTGGGGCGCTGACGTTGCGGGGCGGGATGACCAGCCATGCGGCGGTGATTGCGCGGGGTCTTGGCGTGCCCTGCATTGTGGGCGCGGGCGAGCTGCGGCTGGATGATAATGTGCTTGTCTGCCCTGATGGGCGGCGGCTTGAATCGGGTGCGCAAATCACGGTGGATGGCACCAGCGGGCAGGTGCTGGCAGGCAGTGCCGAAATGACCCAGCCAAACCTTGGCGGGCCGTTCAAAACCCTGATGAGCTGGGCTGACGAGGTGCGGGAACTTCAGGTGCGGGCCAATGCCGACACCCCCGCCGATGCCCGCTTGGCGCAGCGCTTTGGGGTGGATGGCATTGGGCTGTGCCGCACCGAGCATATGTTTTTTGCCCCGGAGCGGGTGCAGGTGATGCGGGAGATGATCCTCGCGCCTGATGTCGTGGCGCGCAAGGCGGCGCTGGATTTACTGATGCCGATGCAGAAGGCGGATTTTGTGGAGCTGTTTGAAATTATGCGCGGGCAGCCGGTGACGATCCGGTTGCTTGACCCGCCTTTGCACGAGTTTATGCCGGTCGACGAGGCCGGAATGGCGGCGCTGGCGCAGGCGATGGGGATTTCTGTGCGGCAGGTGGCGCGCCGCGCCGAGGAGCTTTCAGAGGTGAACCCGATGTTGGGCAAGCGCGGTGTGCGCATTGGCATTACCACGCCGGAGATTTATGAAATGCAGGCGCGCGCGATATTTGAAGCCGCCGCGCAGGTGTTTGCCTTTACCGGCGATGCGGTGGTGCCAGAAATTATGATTCCGCTGGTTTCGGCCAACCGCGAGGTGGAGATTATTAAGGCGCGGATCGAGGCGGTGGCTTTGGAAGTTGGTGGGGCGATTGCCTATAAGCTTGGGGTGATGGTGGAAACGCCGCGTGCGGCTTTGCGGGCGGGAGATTTGGCGCAGAGTAGCGCTTTCCTGAGTTTTGGCACCAATGATTTGACCCAGATGACTTACGGCCTTTCGCGCGATGACGCGGGGCGGTTTATGCGCGAATATGTGCAGCAGGGGGTTTACCCCGAGGACCCGTTTCATAGCCTTGATGTCGAGGGCGTGGGCGAGCTTTTGTTGATCGCGGCGCAGCGCGGGCGGGCGGCGAACCCAGACCTTGTGCTTGGCATGTGTGGCGAGCATGGCGGCGACCCCGCCTCGGTGCGGTTTTGTAAAGTGGCGGGGTTTGACTATGTTTCTTGCTCGCCCTACCGCGTGCCGATTGCGCGGTTAGCGGCGGCGCAGGCCAGTCTTTTGGCCGCAAACGCTGGGTGATTCTAGCGAATTGGTGTAATTCAAAACGCTTGTGTTGTGCATTTGGCCAAAATATCGAACAGATCGAACCCGTAAAATAAGGGTTTCCCAAATGGTTTCCAAAATGGGGATAGACTCAAGCCCGTAGAATGTGAGAAATTCGACTGGTTAAATTTTAGGGATGATCAAACTGTTTGGAATTGGATATATCAATCGGAAGCCAAAACTGGTGGCGGCGCTTTCAGGCGCTGTGGCCGGGCTTGTGGCTTTGTTGCTTTTAACCAATGCCAATGCCGAGCTTGTGCCGCCCACGGATACCGTAGATCAGCAGGTTGCCGGGCAAATATCGGCGATGATGTCTCTTGAGCGTGCGGTTATGGGCACGCTGACAGCGGATCGCTTGGCAGAGCTTGGCGGCGTGAGCTTTGTGGCCACACCGCCCCCTCGGCGCGGAATGCTGGGGCGGATATTTAAAGGGGCAGAAGCGCGGCAGGCAGCAGAGGCGGAGGCGGTGCGGCTGGCCTCGGCGGGGCAGGTGGCACGCTCTGGCACCGAGATTTCGCCAACCATTGCCAGCTTTAACCGCCAGATCTTGGATGCTATGCCAGCGGCCACCGGTGGGCCGCAGTGGAAATGCCTTTCAGAAGCGCTTTATTTTGAGGCCCGAGGCGAGGACCTGTGGGGGCAAATGGCGGTGGCGGAAGTGATACTCAACCGCGCGGATTCGCCTCGGTTCCCTGATAATGTATGCGGCGTAGTGCGTGATGGTACTGGAAGGCGCAATCGCTGCCAGTTTTCCTATTATTGTGATGGCAAAGTGGAGGCGATTGGCAACCCCACGGCCTATGCGCGGATCGAAAAAATCGCGGCGATGATGATGGAAGGCCGCGCGCGGGTGCTGACCGGCGGCGCTGTGTTTTACCATACCGATGCGGTGACGCCGAGCTGGATGCACGCAATGCAGCAGACCACGGTGATCGGGGATCATATATTTTACCGCTATCCGTAAAAGATTTGGAAAATGGGCATAGTAAAAAGCGGCGGGACCTTGGGGCGCTGCCGTTTTACTATGTTTACCAGTATTTTGCCCAAGTGGGAAAGCTTGGCGCAGGGTGGAAATTTCGCGTCGGTTGGCATGGGCCAAACGGATTGGTTAATGGTGCGTGCAAAGCACGGCACGTTACATTCCCTGTGGCCGCCTTTTGATTTGGTGTCGGCGGAACGCAGAGGGCGTTGGTTGTTAATCTGCCCGACGCGATTTTCCCGTTGTCTGGCAGATAAAGTTTTAATCGAAATTTATCAATAAACGGTAATAGCTGCGCGCGCTGTGAACGGGGGCGCCGCCAAGCCGTGCGACTTTGACGCAGTGTTTGGTTGGATTCGGGGTTGAAAATATTCCATAAGTAAGTAGATACTAACAAAGAGAGTTGAACCATGGAGAAAGACTATGAACGAGACAACACCTAAGCGCCCAATGATGATTACTGTATTGGCGGTTATTGCCGTGGCCTTTGGCGCGCTGACGCTATTTTCAGGCGGGCAGAACCTGTTTTCCGAGGCGGTGATCGCCGAGGCGGGCAACACCATTCCCTTTGTGCTGTGGTTTAACTTTTTGGCCGGGTTTGCTTATATTTTTGCTGGGTATTTGCTCTGGAAATGGAAGATTTGCGGCGTCCGGCTTTCGGCTGTGATTGCGGGGGCCACGCTTTTGGTGTTTTTGGCGATGGGGATTTATGTGATCCAGTTTGACGGGCTTTATAACGCAAAAACCGTTGGGGCTATGGTGATCCGCAGCTCGGTGTGGCTGGTGATTGCGGTGCTGGCGCGGGGCTATTGGCAGAAGTTCAAGGCCAAGAAATCGGCTTAAACGGCGGCACGAAAAAGGCCTCGCTCATGGTTTGAGCGGGGCCTTTGCTTTTGGGTTATATTGCCGCAAGCCTCTTGCAATACATGGCTAAAAGGGTGACATGCGGGCAAACACAAAAAACCCGAGGGAAAACTATGCAGAAAATTGGCACGTTAATAGACAAAATTCCGTTGCAGATGTTGATCGTGATGACGATCTTTTTAGGGTTGGCGCCTTATTTACCGTTTATGGCAGAGCCGCCGCATTTGTTTGCCAAGCTCAATATGCTGGTGAGCGGTGAGCTAGGTAAACCGATTGATATTTTTGATCTGCTATTCCACGCGGCGGCGCCTGTGTTGCTGATTATTCGCGTGCTGCGCAAGTTTGGCAAAAAGGCAGACGTTTAGGCACGCGGTGGGGGGGAACTCCGCCCTACGGAATTGCTGATCAACTCTTGTCATTCCTCTTAACGATGCTTAGGTTCCCCCTGAAATCAAGGGCGGGAGTCGCTCAGGGCTAAAAAGGGGTTTTTCATGTTTGTATCCGCAGCATATGCGCAGACAGCCGGAGGCACGAGTGGCCTTGCTGGCGGGCTTGGCGGGATTTTGCCAATTATTCTGATTTTCGGAATTATGTATTTCCTGATGATCCGGCCGCAGCAAAAGAAAATGAAAGAGCATAAGGCGATGGTGGCGGCGCTGCGCCGTGGCGACCAAGTGCTGACCCAAGGCGGCATTATTGGCAAGGTGACCAAGGTTAAGGACGATGCCAACGAGGTTGAGGTCGAAATTGCCACGGATGTAAAAATCCGTGTGTTGCGCCATACCATCACATCGGTGATGAGCAAAACCGAGCCAAGCGAATAGTTTATACGCGCGCCCCATTGCGGGCGCGTTTGCTTTGAGGACGCCTGAATATGCTGAATTTTCCGCTATGGAAGCAAGCCCTGATCTGGATCATTTGCCTTGCGGGGCTGGCTTTTGCTATGCCAAACGCCTTTTACACCACGGTGGAGCAGCATAATGATGCTGTGGTCGCGTTGGCCAAAGACGAGGCGGAAACGCCGGACCTGATAGCGGCGCGGGATGCGTGGCCGGATTATTTGCCTAACCAGCTGGTGAACCTCGGGCTTGACTTGCGCGGCGGCGCGCATGTGTTGGTGGAGGTGAATGTAGCTGATGTCTACCAAGATCGGCTCGACGGGATGTGGCCTGCGGTGCGCGATATTTTGCGTGAGCAAAAAGAGGTTTTTGGCTCGGTTCGCCGCCAAGAGGGCGAAAACGAGTTGCGGGTGCGCATTGGCAATGCCGAGGCGATTGACCAAGCGGTAACCGTGGTAAACACGCTGACGCGCCCCGTTGTTTCGCTTACAGGCGCTGGCGCGCGGGATTATGAGGTGGTGGCGGAGGGTGACGAGCTTGTGCTGACCATGTCAGAAGCCGAG
>JAJRRX010000374.1 GCA_024279075.1 Alphaproteobacteria bacterium
AAACCTGTTGGCGGATGAGCGGGCTTGGCATATGCCGCTGGCTGAGGCCGACCTTGAGGGCCTTGCAGAAGATGTGATTGCCGCCGCCAAATCAGCAGCGGAAGAGCGGGGCGAAGCGGGCCATGTGCTAACGCTTTCACGCTCACTCATCACGCCGTTCCTGCAATCCTCACCACACCGCGCGCTGCGGGAAAAGGCTTTTAAGGCATGGGTCGCCCGGGGTGAAAATGGCGAAGAGACGGATAATCGTGCGTTGGCGATGGAAATGTTGGCCCTGCGGGATGAGCGCGCCAAGCTTTTAGGCTATGATAATTTTGCCGCCTATAAGCTAGATGGCGAAATGGCCAAAACGCCTGAGGCCGTGCGCGATTTGCTGATGCAGGTTTGGGCCCCGGCCAAGGCGGCAGCGGAAGCGGACGCGAAAAAACTTACGGAATTGCTACATGCTGACGGCATAAACGGCCCGCTGGCCCCGTGGGATTGGCGCTATTATGCCGCCAAGCTGCAAAAGGACATGCACGACCTTGATGAGGCCGAGGTCAAGCCGTATTTTGGCTTGGATAACATGATCGAAGCGGCATTTGACGTGGCCAACCGCCTGTTTGGCCTGAGCTTTAAGCCGCTCAATGTGCCGCTTTACCATGCGGATGCCCGCGCGTGGGAGGTCAAAAAAGGGGAGCGCCATATCGGCGTGTTTATCGGTGATTACTTCGCGCGGCCAAGCAAGCGCTCGGGCGCGTGGTGCTCGCGGTTTCGCACCCAAAATGCGATGGAGGGGGAGGTGCGCCCGATCACAGTAAATGTGTGCAATTTCGCTAAGCCCCCCAAAGGCCAGCCCGCGCTGCTGACCTTTGATGACGCCCGTACGCTATTTCACGAGTTCGGCCACGCTCTGCATTCCTTGATGTCTGACGTTACCTATGGCTTTATTTCCGGCACCTCCGTGGCGCGGGATTTCGTGGAGCTGCCGAGCCAGCTTTATGAGCATTGGCTCAGTGTGCCGGAGGTGTTGGAGAAACACGCGCGCCATGTGGAAACCGGCGAAGCGATGCCCGAGAGCCTGCTAAAACGCCTAAAAGCCGCCGAGAATTTTGACCAAGGCTTTGCCACGGTTGAGTTTATCTCCTCCGCCATTGTCGACCTTGATTTTCATGCAGGATCGGCACCGGAGGATTTGATGGCAGCGCAAGCGGCCTCGCTGAAGGCGCTTGGCATGCCCGAGGCTATTACCATGCGCCATGCCAGCCCGCATTTTGCCCATATTTTTTCAGGCGATGGCTACGCCGCTGGCTATTATTCCTATATGTGGTCCGAGGTGATGGATGCCGACGCCTTCAACGCTTTTGAGGAGGCGGGGGGCGCTTTTGACCCCGCCACGGCGGCGCGCTTGGCCACGCTTTATTCGGCAGGCGGTTCAAAGGCACCAGAGGCGCTCTACAAAGCGTTTCGCGGAGAAATGCCCAAGGTCGAGGCCCTTTTGCGCGGGCGGGGATTTTAGGATCATGCAGGGCTTAAGCACTTTTTAGCCGTCATCATACTGACCGTCATGCCTTTGCGGGCGCAGCAGCAGGGGGTGCTGGATTATACCTGCGAGATTGAGTAAAATGGCGATGCGCTGGTGCTAATTGCTAACCCGTTTGGCGATCAGCCGTTGCGCTATTTTTGCCAACGCAACGGCTAGGGGCGGCTTAGCCGTGGTCTTCGGTGCTGTCCTCCGCGTCATCATGGTCACCGTCGGCTTCGTCATCGCTGTGCTCGTCGCTGCCGCCATGCATCAGGTCCATGATGTTTTCCGGGATGTCATATTCAGTAAAAAGCCGCTGCTCGCTTTCGTCATGGGCAAAGGCAATAATCGCTGCCAGTTCTTCACCGTTTAGCTCGATCTGGTTGCCCAATTCATCTTGCTGCATATAGATCATCGGCTCGGCCCCGCGCCACATTTTAGCGGCAAATTCAAACGGGTCCATCGGGCCGCCTGTTGGGTCATAATCCAGCGCGGGGGCATCTTCGCCGCCGATGCCGTTAATTGCATGGCAGACAACACAGCCCTTGGCTGCAAACAGGGCGCGGCCTCTCGTGGCGTCAAAATCCGGCATCAGCAGGCCGGGGCCAGCGGTAGCGGCTTGCGCGCTGAGTAGGGCAGCGGCCATCAGGATGGAGGGGCGGAAAATAAATTTGATCATCGGAGTCTCCTTGTGTTTCGATGACCAAGTATAGGCGCGGTTTTGAGGCGAGGTATATTGACCGAAGTCAAAAACCAGCCGCCAAACCCCCAGTATCGTGTAACGCTGTGTAACGCGGCTATTTCCAGCGCTCTAATGCGGTTTCATCCGCCTCGCGGGCATCGACCCAGCCGCTACCGGCTTCTTTTTTCCAGAACGGCGCGCGGGATTTCAGGAAATCCATGATGAATTCTGCCGCTTCAAAGGCGGCGTGACGGTGCGGCGATGCGGTAAGCACCAGCACGATTTGCGCGCCAGCATTGAGCGGGCCAAAGCGGTGTATGATCCGGCAATCTTGCAATGCCCAACGCCCGCGCGCTTCGGCTTCGATACTCACCAGCGCTTTTTCGGTCATCCCCGGATAATGCTCTAGCACCATCTCGCTGCCGCCCGCCATGTCGCGCACCAGCCCCGTAAAGCTGACCAGCGCGCCGATGTCAGCGCGGCCTGCGCTCATGGCTGCCATCTCCGCGCCCACGTTAAAATCCTCCGCCTGCACTGAAACCGCCATCTAGCCCCCCGTCATCGGCGGAAAAAACGCCACTTCGCGCACGCCTTTGAGCGAGGCGCTTAGCTCGGTTAACTCCTGATCAACCGCCACCCGCACCGAGGCCATATCGGCAAAGGCCATAGCGTAGCGCTCGCCCCGCGCCTTCAGCTCTTCCACTAGCTCCGCCACCGTGGCAGCACTGGTTACCACCTTTTCCTTTGGCACCCCGATGCGCTCCCGCATCCAAGCAAAATATAGCACCTGCATCAGATTTCCTTCAATATCGGCAAGGCCTTACGGAAATAATCCAAGCCTGTTATTAGGGTCAGCCCTGCTGCGATCCATAGCATCCATTTGCCAATGAAAAGGCTCCAATCAAAGCCGGGAATGATCCAGCGCAGGCCGTATACGTCTTCAATTTCGCCATCCAGAATGCCAAAAACGATCTCGTCTGACATCCCTGAAGATAGCGCCCAATAGTAGTGGCCAAACAAGAAGGAGGCCAAAATCACTGTAATAGCCACCATCTGGCTGGCGGTTTTCCACTTGGCCAGCCACGTGACCTTGAGCGTGCTGGCTTTGTCGCCCAAAAACTCCCGAAGGCCCGAAACAAACACCTCGCGAAAGGTGATGATGATGATGGGTGTGAGCAGATCCAGCCCAACAAACGGGCCGCGAATGGCAACGACCAAC
This sequence comes from Alphaproteobacteria bacterium, assembly GCA_024279075.1. Classification (GTDB taxonomy): domain Bacteria; phylum Pseudomonadota; class Alphaproteobacteria; order Rhodobacterales; family Rhodobacteraceae; genus UBA3077. The sequence goes on from JAJRRX010000374.1 coordinate 3,406, forward strand.
AGCGCGATTAGCACCATAGCTTTATCGGCTATCGGGTCCAACATCCGGCCCAAGTTGGTGATCTGTTTCCATTTGCGCGCCAGATAGCCATCAAGATAATCGGTCAAGGCCGCTGTAATAAACAGCGAAACCGCTATCCAATCGGCATAGGGCGTGGGCAGGTAAACATATACCAGCCCTACGGCTGGCGCGGCGATGAGCCGAAAAATGGTTAGGATATTTGGAATATTCACAAGGTGCCCTCTAGCTTTTGCCCTAGCTTAACCATTTTCGTGGAAATATGAATAGATGGTTTCGGCCATTTTGCCAGAAATCCCTTCCACCGCCTTCAAATCGGTCAAATCTGCGCGCGAGGCTGCCTTGGCTGAGCCAAAATGCGCCAGCAAGGCCCGCTTGCGCGCTGCCCCCACGCCGGGCACCCCGTCAAGCGGCGTCGCGCCTATCGCTTTGCTCCTTTTGGCACGGTGGGTGCCAATGGCAAAACGGTGGGCCTCATCCCGCAAGCGCTGCACAAAATAAAGCACGGGGTCGCGGTAGGGCAGGGCAAAGGGGCGCTGACCAGAGACGTGGAATTCCTCTTCACCCGCGTCACGGTCCACGCCTTTGGCCACGCCGACCATGGCAATGCCTTCAACCCCCATTTCTGTCATCACAGCGCGAACGGCGCTCACCTGCCCCGCGCCGCCATCAATCAAAAGCAGGTCCGGCCACAGGCCCTTTTTGCGGTCGGGGTCTTCTTTCACCAAGCGGTGGAAGCGCCGTGTTAGCACCTCTTTCATCATACCAAAATCATCGCCGGGGGTTATGTCATCGCCGCGAATGTTGAATTTGCGGTAAGAGGACTTCATCCAGCCCTCCGGCCCTGCCACCACCATTGCGCCCACCGCATGGGCCCCCTGAATATGGGAGTTATCATAAATCTCGATGCGCTGCGGGGTGGCGGGCAGGTTAAAGGCCTTGGCCAGCCCTTCCAGCAGCCGCGCTTGCGAGGCGGTTTCGGCGAGCTTCCTTGCCAGCGCCTCCCGCGCGTTACGCAGCGCATTGGCCACCAGCTCCTTCTTCTCGCCCCGCTGCGGCACCAAAAGCGAAACCTTGCGGCTGGTTTTGGCGCTAAATGCCTCCTCCAAAAGGTCTGGCCGCTGCACGCCCTCAGAGAGGAGTATCAGTGGGGGCGGTGGTTTGTTGTCATAAAACTGCACCATGAAGGCTTCCAGAATTTCCGCAGCATCCGCCGAGCCACCGGTGCGTGGGTAATAGGCTCTGTTGCCCCAATTTTGATTCGCCCGAATGAAAAACACCTGCACGCAGGCTTGCCCGCCTTCTTGATGCAGCGCAATCACATCCGCCTGTGACACCCCCGCCGGATTAACCCCCTGCGAGACCTGCACCTGCGCCATCGCAGCCAAACGGTCGCGAATCGCGCCTGCTTTTTCGTATTCCATCTTTTCGGAAGCGCCGCGCATTTCTAGCGCCAACCGCTGCTGGATATCGCTCGATTTCCCGCCCAAAAAATCCAGCCCTTCGGTGACCAGCGCACCGTAATCCTCCGCCGAAATATGCCCCACACACGGCCCCGAGCAGCGCTTGATTTGGTATTGCAAACACGCGCGCGTGCGACCCTCAAAATCGGCGTCCGAGCAGTTACGTAGCAGGAACACCCGCTCCAACTGTGCCAAGGTGCGGTTTACTGCACCATTGGAGGCAAACGGGCCAAAATATTTGCCCTTTATTTTCCGCGCACCACGGTGCTTTTTGATCTGCGGAAAACCGTGCTCGGTGGTCACCAATATGCTGGGGAAGGATTTATCATCCCGAAGCAAAACATTGTAACGCGGCTTGAGCTGCTTGATCAGGTTTTGCTCCAAGAGCAGCGCTTCGGTTTCGGTGCGGGTGGTGAGAAACATCATGCTGGCCGTGGCCGAAATCATCCGGCCAATGCGGGCTGAATGGCCAGTTGGCCGCGCATAGCTGGAAACGCGGTTTCTAAGCTGCCGCGCCTTACCCACGTAAAGCACGCCGCCCGAGGCATCAAGCATACGGTAGACGCCAGGGGAGGTATCGAGCTGCTTGAGGTAGCCCTTAATCACTTCATGCCCACGCAGAGCACTTTTCGGCGCGCCTTCCTCTTCAAACGTGGTTTTAGGCTGATTGTGGCTCATAGGGTGAACATAGATGATTCTTCGGTGCGATGCACCTTTGATCATACAAAATCAAGAGAAAAGGCATCCACCGTTTCTGTGGATAACTCTGTGGGCAACTGTGCCTTGCCCTGCAATTTCCCTTATTATTAGCGTATTTAATCGCTTTGCGTAAATTTTAGGCATTTTTTTAAGTTATTGATAAATAAGGATATTTATTTTGTAACTGGATAAAAGCTTGATTCCATTACAGAAATCTTACAGTTTTGTGAACGGCGCGTTGAAAAGTGGACAACTTACGTAGGGTTCACTCTGGCCCGAGGATATCAGGCGTTTGCCATGCAAGGTGCTGGCCCCCGTCCATACACAAAAGCTGGCCGGTAAAGCCGGGGGATTCCAGTATAAAATCCAGCGCGCGGCAAATCTCTTCGGGGCCGGACCCACGTTGTAAAATCGTGGCTTTTCTTTGGTTTGCGAAGTGTTCTTCAGTTTGCCGCGTGCCTTGCAGAGTTGGCCCCGGGCCAATGCCGTTCACCCGAATACGCGGGGCCAGCGCCTGTGCGGCGGTCTTGGTAAAGGCCCAAAGACCCGCCTTGGCAATACTATAAGTCATGAATTCCGGTGTGGGTTTGCGCACCCGCTGGTCGATCATGTTAATCACATTGGCCAGCGCCAGCGGCTCGCCATCCGAGCCAAGCGCGGGGGCTTGGGCGGCAAAGGCTTGTGTGAGGAAAACAGCGGCGCGCAGGTTGGAATCCACGTGCCGCGCCCAACTATCGGAAGTGGCGGTTTCAAGCGTGTCATACTCGAAAATAGAGGCGTTATTCACCAGCACATCCAGCGGTTTGCCAAGGGCCTCCGTCGCGCGCGGCACGAGGGTCTCCACCGCGCTGGAATCCAGCAAATCTGCCTGTAAGGCCACGGCGTTAACGCCCAGCGCCTTGGCCTCGGCCACTACGGCCTCGGCTGGCCCTCCAGAGCTGGCATAATGCACAGCCACATCATGGCCCCGCGCTGCCAAATGCAGGGCCATCGCTCGCCCTAGGCGCACCGCGCCGCCGGTTACTAAAGCTGCCATTACTATCTCCCCAAAAGGTAGACCATATAGACCACATACAACCCCAAAAATGCAACGCCCCAGAGGCGGGTCATTTTGAGCTTGGTAAAGACAAACACGCCAAGTAGGGCCGAGGCGCCGAGCATGATCCAGAAATCCGTATGCAGGAATTCTTGCGCCACGGGCAACGGGCCAAAAAAGCTGGTGACGCCCATAATCGCCAAGAGGTTAAACATATTCGAGCCAATGACATTGCCAAGCGCCACGTCGGCCTCGCGCCGCAGGGCCGCCACGGTGGTGGTGGCCAGCTCGGGCAGAGAGGTGCCCACAGCCACCAGCGTTAGCCCTATCACCTCTTCCCCGAGGTTAAACCGCTCGGCGATCATCAGCGAGCCATCAATCATCAGCTGCGCACCCAAGGGCAGGCCGACCATGCCCAAAATCAGGTAAAGCCCCATGCGCCAAAGCGGCATATCGGGGCGAATGCCCTCAAGCGCGGCAAGGTCCGCCGTGCTTTCGGCCTTGGCCTCGTTGCGCGAGCACATGGCGGAGTGCAGATTATCCCACAACATCATGCCAAGCAGCCCGAGCAGCACCGCGCCGTGCCATATGTGCAGCGGCCCCATAAAGCCCAACGCGATGAATATCACCGATACACCTAGCATCATCAAGTAAATGCGGCGGGTGTCAGAGGTGGAGGTATCAAGCGTGTAAAGCAGCGCCGGAAAGCCGAGCACCAAGAGCACGTTTGCGGTATTAGAGCCAACAACATTGCCGAGCGCAATGCCCGGTGCGCCGTCCAAGGCCGACTGGATCGCGATCAGCATTTCAGGGGCCGAGGTGCCAAAGCCCACGATGGTAACGCTAACCACAAGCGTTGGCACACCGAGCTTCAGGCTTAGGCCAACAGCGCCTTTGACCAGAAAATCACCGGCCAAAACCAGCAGCACAAGCCCGCTTGCAACCAGCAAAAACGCCATTTATTTACCCTTCTTGGCGCAGCTTTGGCATGGCCCTTTGCCAATGACAAAGCTGCCGCATTTCGGGCATTTCCCCGCCAGTTTTTGCTTAGGCTTCGCATCGGGGTTAAACAGCTTGCCGACCATGCCGATCAGCATCATCACCAGTAGAAATATAGCAACAACTTTAAGAAACATGCGCTACAGCCCGAAACGCGCCCACAGGCTGCGCTCCTCTATTTGGGCCAAAATCGTAGCGCCAAAGCGGCTGAGCAGGCCTTTTTTCTGGCCGTAAACTTTAAACGTGACCTCATCACCAAAGCGGTTTTTCATCACGGGGACCATATGGCCGATGCCATCTATCAGCCCGTTTTCCACCGCCGCTTGGCCTATCCAAATCTCGCCGGTAAACAGGTTATCGCCCTTCAGCTTATCGCCCCGCCGCCCTTTGACTTGGGCTTTGAAATTTTGGTGAATTTGCTCCAGCACCCGCTCCAAGCGCTCAATATCTTCTGGCTTTTCCGGCTTGAACGGGTCCATCATAGACTTGCTCTCGCCCGCCGTATGCACCCGCCGTTCGATCCCGTGCGCCTTGATTAGCTCATGAAAGCCAAAGCCGCCGGAGATCACGCCGATAGAGCCAAGCACCGAGTTATCGTCGGCAAAAATCTCATCCGCTGCCGTGGCCAGCCAATAGCCGCCCGAAGCCGCAACGTCCTCCACAAAGGCGTAAACCTTCAATTCCTTCTCGGCCGCCAGCCTTCGAATACGGGCCGCGATCAGCGCCGATTGCGTGGGTGAGCCACCGGGGGAATTGATTTGCAGCACCACGGCCTTGGGCTTGCCCTTGGCAAAGGCTTTTTCAATCAGCGGGGCCAAAGCGGCATCGGTCAGCGAGTTCCGCCCCGTGCCAATCGCACCATTTAGGCGGATCACAGCAACTTTCGGGGAGGATTTAAACATTTTCAACGGGTTTTTCATGGGGAATATGTAAGGGCAAGCACGCCGCAGAACAACCCTTCAATGCTTTTCCTTTGCGGCAAGCTCCTATAGGCTCGCCAAAAACATAAAGGAGCGCCCTATGCAAACCCGCCCGATTGGCCGCACCGGCCTTAAAACCGGCATCTTTTCCCTCGGCACCATGACTTTTGGCACCCAAACGCCCGAAGCTGACGCCCATCGGCAGCTTGATATGGCCGTGGAAGCGGGCATCAACCTGATTGACACCGCCGAGCTATACCCCGTCAACCCGATTGCGGCCGAAACTTGTGGCGATAGCGAGGCGATTGTGGGCAACTGGCTGGCGGCCTCGGGCAAACGGGATGAGGTGCTTGTTGCCACCAAAGTGGCGGGTAGCGGGGCCAAGGCCATTCGCGACGGCGCGCCGATTTCGCCGGATACGATAACGACCGCCGTTGAGGCCAGCCTGAAGCGGCTGCAAACGGATGTGATCGACTTCTACCAGCTGCACTGGCCCAATCGCGGCTCGTATCACTTTCGGCAAAACTGGAAATATAACCCTGCGGGCCAAGTTACGGCGGACGCTTTGGCGGACATCACGGCGGTGCTGGAAACCCTCGGCAAGCTCGTTGATGCTGGCAAAATCCGCCATATCGGGCTGTCAAATGAAAGCGCATGGGGCACCGCCCAATTCCTGCGCATTGCGGAGTCAGCAGGCCTGCCCCGCGTTGCCACCATTCAAAACGAATACTCGCTGCTGTGCCGCCATTACGACCTAGATCTCGCCGAACTTAGCCACCACGAAGAAGTCGGCCTGCTGGCCTTTTCTCCGCTTGCCACCGGCTTGCTGACCGGAAAATACAGCGGTGATACCATCCCCCAAGGCTCGCGGCGCAGCTATAATGCGGCGCTTGGCGGGCGGCTTAATGCGCAAAGCCTTGATGTAGCCGATGAGTATGTCGCGCTGGCCGAAACCCATGGGCTGGACCCTGTCCACATGGCGCTGGCCTTTTGCACCTCACGGCCGTTTATGGCCGCGTCTATTGTTGGGGCCACCACCTCGGGCCAGCTGGAGCACCTGCTTAAAGGCGCCGACCTTGTGCTTTCCGAAGAGGTGCTGGACGGCATCCAAGCGATCTATAGTCGCACCCCTATGCCGATGTGACACAGTTGCAAGCCCTTCAAATTGTGTTATTTGAATACTTGCAAATCTCACATGCTAACTGGGGAGAGAACTATGGCATTTGAATTTAACGGAACCGAATACGCAACCAACGATAACGGCCACCTTGAGAACCACGAAGATTGGTCTGAAGATATGGCTAAAGCGATGGCCGCGGCTGACAATATTGAGCTGACCGAAAAGCACTGGGACCTGATCAACTTTTTGCGCGAAGAGTATTTTCAAGGCGGCGGTGTGCACCCGAATACCCGCAAAATCGTCAAGGCCATGAGCGCCGCATGGGGCGAAAAGCTGAGTCAGCGCGATGTTTATGAGCTGTTCCCGGGGGATCCTTCCAAGCAGGGCGGCAAAATAGCGGGCCTGCCGGAAAGTCGGCGCAAGGGCGGGTACTAAAACCCAGCCTGTTGCACCGATAAAAGCCGCGTCCCTCGGGAGGCGGCTTTTTTATACGCAAAAAAGTCCTGACGCCTCGCTTCGCTGGGCAAAAGCGGCGCGTCGACTCTTTGGGTTGCTACAACATAGCGCCCGCGCCGCGCGGCACCTTCTGTGCTTGTGGCAACGGCCCAAGCGACATCTTATATTTGAACTCAAAATGTTCGTCTGCCCCGACCGAGCGTTGCGAGGCTAGGGCCGTCGGCAAACACTGTTCAGCTTTGCTGATAAAGTGCCGTCCCCGAGTGGGGGTTTACCCCCGCTGAGGGGGCGGCAGGCTACCCGCCGTGGCGGCTTTCAAAGTCGTTGATATTCCAGCCGATGCTAAACAACCGATTGCGCAGGTCCATGCCGGTTTGCAATTGGTTTAGATATACATGGGTTTCGAGCCCCGATTTATCGGTCAAAATCCATTCCACCAGTTGCATGGGGCTGATATCAAAAATCATCACCATCTGGCCATTACGCGGCTTTTCAGGGTCATACATGGTTACATATGCACGGCCACCTGTTTCCTCGATCCGGCGGACAAACACCGAGCTTGTCACGTCGATATCGTCAGCCGACAGCATTGAAAGCGGAGTGCGGCGCTGGGGGTAGCGCTGCGGGCTTACGTTAGATTTTGCGTCAAAAATCGCCAAGGTCCGCCCATCGGCGACCACCAAAGAATCAGACGGCGCATCATATTCAAACCGCATCTTGCCCGGCTTCTTCATATAAAACGTGCCGGTTACGGTGGTGCCATCTGGGTTTTCCTGCGTAAAGGTCGCAACAGCAGAGCGCAGGTTTGTCAAATATGTATTCAGCCGGTTAACTGACTCGTTCTGCGCAAGGGCGGGCGAGGCCAACACGGCCGCGCACCCAGCCATAAACAAACGTCTATCCATAAAAAACCACTTTCACATTTAGGACCCTATT
>JAJRRX010000375.1 GCA_024279075.1 Alphaproteobacteria bacterium
AAACCAAAGCAGTGAACTTAGCAAAAGCATCCAGCCCGCCCAAAGTGGTGGCTCAAACGGCAGGCCAAAATAGGCACCAACCCCGCAGGCCAGCACCACGGGAGACCACAGCATCATGTTTTGCCGCTGGGATTCCAGCCATTGCACGCCTTGTTCTCCCCCTTGCCTTCCCCTAAAACCCTAGCATCACCCTGTTATGGTTTCTGAAAGGTTAACAAATGAATGCTAAAAGCACGAATGCCGCAGTTGTCACCCGATTTGCGCCCTCCCCGACCGGCTTTTTGCACATCGGCGGAGCCCGCACCGCGCTGTTCAACTGGCTTTTCGCCCGCCATCACGGCGGCAAGTTTGTGCTGCGAATCGAAGATACCGACCGCGCGCGCTCAACTCCCGAGGCCACCAAGGCGATTTATGAGGGTATGAAATGGCTCGGGCTGGATTGGGACGGGGAGGCGATCAGCCAATTTGAGCGTGCCACCCGCCACCAAGAGGTCGCGCAAGCCATGCTGAGTGCGGGCTCTGCCTATAAATGCTATGCCACAAAGGAAGAAATCGAGGTTTTTCGCGCGCAAGCAAAAGCCGAAATGCGCTCACCAACGTTTATTTCGCCGTGGCGCAACGCTAATGGTGGCCCTGAGGATCAGCCTTTTGTGGTGAGGCTTAAGGCGCCTGAAAGCGGCAAAACTGTGGTGCAGGACGAGGTGCAAGGCAAGGTCACGTGGAAGAACGAGACGCTGGACGACCTGATTTTGCTGCGCTCTGACGGGACGCCGACCTATATGTTGGCCGTGGTGGTGGATGACCACGATATGGGCGTGACCCATGTTATACGCGGCGATGACCACCTGACGAATGCGGCCCGCCAGACTCTGATTTACCAAGGCATGGGCTGGGATGTGCCAATTTTTGCCCATATTCCGCTGATTCACGGGCCCGATGGCAAAAAGCTTTCCAAACGCCACGGGGCGCTCGGGGTCGAGGAGTATCGCGATATGGGCTACCTCGCGGCAGCCATGCGCAATTATCTGGCGCGGCTGGGCTGGTCTCACGGCAATGACGAGTTTTTCACCACCGCGCAGGCGGTGGAGTGGTTTGGCCTCAAAACCATTGGTAAATCCCCTGCGCGGTTTGATTTCAAGAAACTGGAAAACCTGTCGGGGCAACATATTAGGGCGGCGGAGCCTGCCGCGCTGTTTGCTGAGATTGAGGCTTATGTTGCAGTGCAAAACGGCCCTGGTTTTACCGATGATCAAAAACGCGTGTTTGTTGAGCATATGGATATATTGAAGGCCCGCGCGAAGACCATCCCAGAACTCGTTGAAATGGCCTATTTCTTTCTCGGAATACGCCCATTCATACCAGATGCCAAAGCTTCACAACTGCTCGATATTGTATCCCGTGGTATGCTGAACCGTTTGACTTCGCGGTTGCGAGATGTTACATGGGAGCTAGAAAATCTCGAAGCGGAAATCCGCGAATTTGCCGAGGGGGAAGACCTCAAGCTTGGTAAAGTCGCACAGCCACTTCGGGCCGCGCTTACAGGGCGCGGTGTTTCGCCCAGCGTTTTTGACATGATGGTCATTCTGGGCAAGGAAGAAATTTTGGCCCGGTTGGAGGATGTCTCAACCTGAGCAGCACGCGGGTGCGCTCAACGGCTGGAATATGGTTAACAGCCGCCGAGCGCGGCGTATAAAGAAAGAGGATATATGACCCACGCGACCCTGAAATTTGGCGATAAAGAACTTGAATTGCCAATGATGAGCCCCACGGCTGGCCCCGATGTGATTGATATCCAAAAGCTTTATGGCCAAGGCGGGGTT
>JAJRRX010000376.1 GCA_024279075.1 Alphaproteobacteria bacterium
ATCGGCTCCAATCAATGCTTTAGCTGACGGCCACGCCGCTGAGGGCGAACGCCTGTTTCGCAGCTTGCGTTGTGCAGGCTGCCATGAGGTTGGCCCCGAGGGCCGCAACAAAGTTGGGCCGCATCTGAACGAAATTATCGGACGTGTGGCGGGTAGCATTGAGGGTTTTCGCTACTCACGCGCTATGGTTGGCCGTGCTGAAGACGGGCTGATTTGGGAGGAGGACATGCTGCGCGCCTTCCTCACCGCCCCGTCTGAATTTTTGCCGCGCACCCGCATGGCGTATCGCGGGGTGCGCAAGGAAGAGGACCTCACCGAACTGCTCATATTCCTTACTACCCTGACGCCGGAAACCAACCTTGGCACCGCCCATATCGAGCCGAGCGACCCCGAGGTTGCCGCCGATATTCTGGCGCTTGAGGGCAATGTGGAATATGGCGAATACCTATCCTCGACCTGCGTGACTTGCCATCAAGCCAGTGGCGATAGCAGCGGCATCCCGCCCATCATTAACTGGCCTGCCGATGCCTTTGTGACCGTGCTGCACGCCTATAAAAATAAAAACCGCGATAACGCGGTGATGCAACAAATTACGAGCAGCCTAGGCAATGAAGAAATTGCCGCGCTGGCCGCTTACTACGAATCCATCCAAAACTAACGGGAGAAATACCATGAAACTAGACAGACGCGGATTTTTGGGCGCAGGGGTGGCGGCAGCTGCCACCATGAGCGCCCCGATGGTATTGGGCGCGGCCCATGGCAAGCCACGGGTTGTGGTTGTTGGCGGCGGCGCTGGCGGGGCCACGGCGGCGCGCTATATCGCCAAAGATAGCGGCGGCGCGATAGATGTAACGCTCATTGAGCCAACCCGCACCTACTATACGTGCTTCTTTAGCAATCTTTACCTCGGTGGCTATCGTGATATGGCGAGCCTTGGCCACTCCTACGGGGCCATGGCCGCGCAGGGCGTGAATGTGGTGCATGATTGGGCCATCGGCGTGGACCGTGATGCCAAAACCGTGGCGCTGGCAGGCGGCGGCTCGGTACCCTATGACAAGCTGATCCTGTCGCCCGGCATTGATTTTCGCGATGGCGCGGTTGAGGGCTGGAGCACAGCTTCGCAAAACGCCATGCCACATGCCTATAAGGCTGGCTCGCAAACCGAGCTGCTGCGTGCGCAAATGGAAGCCATGCCCCAAGGCGGCACCTATGCCATGGTCGCCCCGCCCAACCCGTTCCGTTGCCCTCCTGGGCCATATGAGCGGGTGTCGATGGTCGCGCACTACTTTAAGCAAAACAACCCGACAGCAAAAATCCTGATCTTTGACCCTAAGCCGAAATTCTCCAAGCAGGGCCTGTTTACCGATGGCTGGGATCGCCACTATGCAGGCATGATCGACTGGTATGGCCCTGATTTTGGCGGCGCGGTGGACGAAGTGCGCCCTGACAGCATGGAAGTGGTCGCCGATGGCGAAACCTTCAAAGTGGATGTTTGCAACGTGATCCCCGCCATGAAAGCGGGCCGGATTGCCGACCTTGCCGGCGTAACCAACGAGGCAGGCTGGGCACCGGTGAACCCACATAATATGGCAACGCGGGAAGATGAAAATATCTACGTGCTGGGCGACAGCTCACAGCAGGGCGACATGCCAAAATCCGGCTTCTCGGCTAACAGCCAAGCCAAAGTATGTGCCAATGCGGTGCGGGGTGAACTGACAGGCTCTACTATTTTCCCTGCGCGCTTTAGCAACACCTGCTGGTCATTGCTGGATACGAATGACGGCGTAAAAGTTGGGGCATCTTACGAGGCCACTGACGAGAAAATCGCCAAAACCTCGGGTTTCATCTCGCAAGTGGATGAAGACGAAGCCACCCGCGCCGCCACCTATGAAGAGAGTGTAGGTTGGTATGACGGGATTACGGCGGATATGTTTGGCTAACCCAGCGACCACCACTCGCTAACCGGAAAAGAGCGCGGCGAAGGCGGCGCTCTTTTTTTTGCCAAGCGCGCGCCGCCTCGGCGAGCTGAAACCGTCGGCTGCGCCTTCCTTTGTTCAGCCCACCTCGTTGGCGCGTGATAGCCCTGACGGGCCGTGGCCTCGCTTCGCTCGGTGGGGATGGGCGCAAAAAAGGGGATTTGCTGTAAATGCCGCGCTGAATCCGCCCTCGCAGGGTTGCGCCCTGCGCCATAGCGATTATAACCACCACAATTTGCAGATTACGGCGAATCCACATCCGCGCTCGGCTTTACGGCCTGCGTGGCCAAACGCACGGGGCCATCATGCCAAAAAGAACCGACATTTCTTCGATTATGATCATCGGCGCGGGGCCGATTATTATCGGGCAGGCTTGCGAGTTTGATTACTCGGGCACGCAGGCCTGTAAGGCGCTGAAGGAAGAGGGCTACCGCGTGATCTTGGTGAACTCCAATCCGGCGACGATTATGACGGACCCTGACATGGCGGACGCAACTTACATTGAGCCGATTACGCCGGAGACTGTGGCCAAGATCATTGAAAAAGAGCGGCCCGATGCATTGCTGCCGACCATGGGCGGGCAAACCGGGCTGAATACGGCGCTTTCGCTTGACGATATGGGTGTGCTGAAAAAGTTTGGCGTGCAGCTGATTGGCGCAGATCGCAAAGCCATTGAGATGGCCGAGGACCGGAAGCTTTTTCGGGAGGCGATGGACCGTTTGGGGATTGAAAACCCGCGTGCGACGATTGCGGAAACGATGCAGGAGTGCATGGCGGCGCTGCCAGATATCGGCCTGCCTGCTATCATCCGGCCCGCCTTTACGATGGGCGGCACAGGCGGCGGTATTGCTTACAATAAAGAGGATTACGAGCGGATTTGCGCGACGGGCTTGGATGCCTCTCCGGTGAACCAGATCCTGATCGACGAAAGCCTGCTCGGCTGGAAAGAGTTCGAGATGGAGGTTGTGCGGGACAAGGCTGACAACGCCATCATTATTTGCGCGATCGAAAATATTGACCCAATGGGGGTGCATACCGGCGATAGCATCACCGTGGCGCCTGCGCTGACGTTAAGCGACAAAGAATACCAGATGATGCGGACCCATAGCATTAATGTGCTGCGGGAAATCGGCGTGGAAACCGGCGGCTCTAACGTGCAATGGGCCGTAAACCCCGCCGATGGGCGCATGGTGGTGATCGAGATGAACCCGCGCGTTTCGCGTAGCTCGGCGCTGGCCTCCAAGGCGACGGGCTTTCCGATTGCCAAAATCGCGGCCAAGCTGGCGGTGGGCTATACGCTCGATGAGCTGGATAATGACATTACCAAAGTAACGCCCGCCAGCTTTGAGCCGACGATTGATTACGTCGTCACCAAAATCCCGCGCTTTACCTTTGAGAAATTCCCAGGGGCGGAGGCTACGCTGACCACGGCAATGAAATCAGTTGGCGAGGCGATGGCCATTGGCCGGACCATCCACGAGAGCCTGCAAAAGGCGCTGTGCAGCATGGAAACGGGGCTGTGCGGCTTTGACGAGGTGGATATTGCCGAGATGCCGGTTGGCGACGACGTGACCTTTGAGCAAGGTTTCAAAACCGGCCTTGACCGAATTATTGTGGGTGCCAATCCCGACGCGCAAATGGCGATAGACAAGGCGCTGACCAAGGCGCTGGCGGGGCAAACGCCGGACCGGATGCGGATTATCGCCCATGCCATGCGCTATGGTTTTTCCGATGAAGAGCTGTTTGATATCACCAAGTTTGACCCGTGGTTCCTTGCGCGCATTCGTGAGATCATCCAGCAGGAAGTGAAGCTGGTGGAAACGGGCCTGCCCAAAACTGAGCCGCAAATTCGGAACCTGAAAATGATGGGCTTTTCCGATGCGCGACTGGCAATGCTGACGGGCAAAACCGAGGCCGATGTGCGCGCTCTTCGCCATAGCCTCGGCGTGGTGGCCAGCTTTAAGCGCATTGACACCTGTGCAGCCGAATTCGAGGCCCAGACGCCTTATATGTATTCCACCTACGAGTTCTCGGTGATGGGCGAAGTCGAGTGCGAAAGCCGCCCGACGGACCGCAAAAAGGTGGTTATTCTGGGTGGCGGGCCAAACCGGATCGGCCAAGGCATCGAGTTTGATTACTGCTGCTGCCATGCCTGCTTTAGCCTCACCGAGGCGGGCTACGAGACGATTATGATCAACTGCAACCCTGAAACGGTGAGCACGGATTATGACACGTCTGATCGGCTTTACTTTGAGCCGCTTACGTTTGAATCCGTGATGGAAATCCTGCGGGTTGAGCAAGAAAACGGCACCCTGCACGGGGTTATCGTGCAGTTTGGCGGCCAAACCCCGCTGAAACTGGCGAATGACCTTGAGGCGGCGGGCATCCCGATTCTGGGCACCACGCCCGATGCGATTGACCTCGCGGAAGACCGTGAGCGCTTCCAGAAGTTGCTCAATGATCTAGATCTAAAGCAGCCCTATAACGGTATCGCCTCCAGCCCCGAGCAAGCCTTTGAAATCGCACAAGATGTTGGTTATCCGCTGGTTATCCGGCCCTCTTATGTGCTTGGTGGCCGCGGCATGGAGATCGTGCGGGATGATGCGCATTTGAAGCGCTATATTAACGAAGCCGTGAAGGTTTCTGGCGATAACCCCGTGCTGCTCGATAGCTACCTGACAGGTGCCATCGAGGTCGATGTCGATGCGCTCTGCGACGGCGAATCCGTGCATGTGGCCGGCATTATGGAGCATATCGAGGAGGCGGGCGTGCATTCGGGCGATAGCGCCTGCTCGCTGCCGCCATACTCGCTGAGCCGTGAGCTAATTAACGAGATGAAGCGCCAAACCGAAGCCATGGCGCTGGGCCTTGGTGTGGTCGGGCTGATGAACGTGCAATTCGCCATTAAAAATGGCGAGATTTTTGTGCTGGAGGTCAACCCGCGCGCCAGCCGCACGGTGCCCTTTGTGGCTAAAGCAGTGAACTCGCCGATTGCTTCCATTGCGGCGCAGGTTATGGCGGGGGCCAAGCTTTCCGAGTTTGAACTTAAGTCGCCAGACACCAAAATGTTTGCGGTTAAAGAAGTGGTGCTGCCCTTTGCCCGTTTCCCTGGCGTGGATACGCTTTTGGGGCCGGAAATGCGCTCCACCGGCGAAGTGATGGGGCTGGATACCAGCTTCTCCAAGGCATTTTTAAAGGCGCAAATGGGCGCGGGCACGGAGCTGCCGCTTTCCGGTACCGTATTTGTTTCTATCAAAGAAGCGGATAAAGGACCGCTGGTACTGGAGGCACTGGAAATCCTCACCAAGCAGGGCTTTAGCATTCGCGCAACACGGGGAACGGCGTTATTTTTGAGGAAAAATGGGCTGGAAGCCGAGGTGGTTAACAAGGTTTATGAAGGCCGGCCAGACATCACCGACCTGATGAAAGATGGCGGCATTGAGCTGGTGTTTAACACCACCGAGGGCGCGCAATCCATTGATGATAGCCGCGAGATTCGCCGCATCGCGCTTTATGATAAAATTCCGTATTACACCACAGCCGCGGGTGCACGGGCGGCGGCGCGGGCGATTGAGGAGCGCGCTAAAGGCGAAATCGAGGTGTTTGCCTTGCAGGGGTTGTAGGGCGG